>QENJ01000040.1 GCA_013374505.1 Candidatus Methanophagaceae archaeon | reverse complement strand
GGTAGATCACTCTATAATCTCCAACTCGGATCCGATAAACTCGCTCTGCTGAATTCTTCCATTGAATCTCATAAGAGTCCATCTTCGTTCAACCGCTTCTTAAGTTCTCCGAAAGCTATTGTAGGCTCATCTCTACGTTCAGCGATGATCGTGAGATCGTGGAGATCCTCTAAGAGTTCTTCATACTCACCAACAGGAAGAACTACTGCCGTCTTTTCTCCTTTCTCGTTTACAATATACTGCTCTTGAATTTTTCGTTCTCCTTTTAGTTGAACCCTCTCGCTCATTTTTACCTCTGCACTTTCTATTAGGTTAAGGTATTTCAGTAGCTAACATTTATTTGTGTTTAGCTTCTTTTGGGAAAAGTAGAGGTGAATGGACAATATGCAAACATATACCTACCTCCAAGCAACCATATTGAATCTATTTGGAGAAATAGGTTTGAATCTATCAAAGCCGTTGAGAACGACACTTTCCGCCTTGATCGTCTGCTTACTGGAGGATAACAAGGCACACATATCGAGACTAGGAGAATCCCATCTGTTGGTGACGCAAGTGTTATGGCCTGTATTCAGCGAATACGCCGGTTCTTGTCCAATAAAAAGTTGTCGCCCGCCATAACTGTCATACCGCGGATCCGTCTGATGCGCCCACTCCTGTCGAAACTTCCAAAAATCGTGCTGTGCATGGATCGAACAGATTGGGGAAAACTGGGTAAACACATTAATATCCTTTCGGTGGCCATATATTTTAAAGGGCGTGCAATCCCGTTATTCTGGATTGTTTTTGGGAATAAGGGTAATAGCTCCTTTGAACAGTGGAAACAAGTCTTAACGCCTGCTATCGAAGGATTACAGCAGATGGAGTGGCTTTATGGCGTACCTATCCATGTTGTCGCGGACAGAGAGTTTGCCAGCCCAAAACTGGCGGACTGGCTTAAAAACACTTATGGTGCGGGTTCAACACTGCGGATGAAGGCAAGCATGTACTTGAAAGATGGTGGCATGCCCGAAACACAAATAGCCACACTGTTACAGAAACTGCCTAAAGGCTCGCGTCGTGTTCTGCACGACCAGATAGTGACACGGAACAGCACGTTTAAGATGAATGTCGTACTGATCTGGGGAAAGGGCTACGAAGAAGCGATGGTTTTGGCGACTACACTCGCGAAACCGTACAAAGCAGAGATATTATACGGGCAACGTTTTGGCATTGAACCGATGCACAAAGATTGGAAAACCAACGCTTTTGAACTCGAGAAAACACGTGTGACTGCCCCAAAGCGGATAGAAACGCTCTTGATTCCGATTGCATTTGCGTATATCCTGTGTGTACTTGAGGGTGGGAAAAAAGAGGAAACAGGCGATGTCCGCACGCCACCAAAAGGCAAAAAGCGCATGGTGGGACTTTTCCTGAGTGGTCTCAGAGCTATTTCTACGCAGCTCATACGTGCTAGCATCGGACAGTTCCGGCGGTTTATCCGGACTTTGCTTAAACCTTTCTTCAAGGCTTGGAAAATACCTGCATTTTCATAGAGGATGCCAAGAGGTTATTTGGACAAAAACAGAAGACCTGAGTGTAGGATGAGTGGAACCCATCCTCTTTGGATTGATATTGTGGCTTCTGGATGTGAAAAAATCAGATTCTTGTTCGATGTTTGACGAAAATCGGCAGTGTATAGAAGGAGGTGAGTGGCTATAACCAAAATCTGCAGTTTTAATTGGGCATTCAAATTACTTTTTGCCTACTGCGTGAAATAAAAGTGTTAGCTACTGAAGTTAAGGTATAATAAGTTTTTATCTCTGAAGGATTTTTCTAAATTTTTAAAAGACAATTAAGAGGCGGTCCCACAATTGATTTTAACCACGAAAAAATCGCTTCTTTTTGGGTTTAAAGCCCTATTTACCTTTATTTTTCTGGCATTGTTGGACAACCTCACAGTATCTATAAAACAATTATCCTATAAATGGTTGCAAAACGTGACCTTTCTGCGACATCAACTCGTTTTTGTTAATGGTAAAAAGTACCCCGTTTTAATCATTACTAGCATTTGGTTGTTCTTCTTCCAACTTTCTAACTCGCATTAAACCCGTTGTTTTTGTTTTTTCTTAACTCTCCGCTCCGCCATTCTATGGCCGTTCTGCGACCGTTCTCAGCATGTTAAAAAGTGTTCACTTTTTGCTGTTCTGCAAATGTATAATTTTGTGTTGGATCCTGGTCACCCGCACCGTTGGATCCCAAGGCGTGGCACCACAAAAATTAACCTAATTGCATAATCCGCTTCCTGGAAGTTCTACTACTGCATAACTTTTTCCGAACTCCGTTAGATTCGGGTACCACACAACCCCAAAATTGACAATGTTGTAAGCATGTTCCAAGAAGTGCTAGAGTACCACGGGTGAAGATTAGCTGTGACATGAAAAATTTTGTGATGTGCTGCCAAAAGCGGGACTTGAAAAGGATTTACGTCAAGCGGCCAATTGGAGCAAATTCTGTTAACATCTGTTATACAAAGTAGCAGCCTGCTCTTTTAAGTCGTTATGGTTCAAGTACCACTATCGTTGAGTAGTGTGGTGGGTCACGTACTTCCCAGCAATTTGGCCAATCTTTTTTGGGATGCAAGTATGGTAGTTCCTTAATTGCATAAGTTTCGAGTATGTATGTGTGCTGAGCTTCGAATTTGTCCCCAGGTATGGACAGCGGGACAATACGTTCAGTATTATTATCAATTTTGTCTGTTTTTTGGTCGGTCCTATGCCTAATGTCACCCCATGTCTTCTCAGGCCACCATCCTTCAGAGCCAATCACAAAGGTAGACGAATTGGTAGAAGTGGTTTCATACAAGAGGCCGACAACATTGAACTTTGAAGGGGCACCGCAGTTTTTAACGGTAACATAAGCAGTTATATTTTCGCCAGCTAGAATCGTGCTATCAGATAGTTGGGTTGAGTGGACCCAAGGTGTGTGGACTACGGTGACTTTTTTGTTACCCAATTCAACCTCGTTCCTAACTACCTCTATTTTAAACTGCCCACTTGTAGCCGCTGGGGAGTCACTTTGAGTCAAATTGAGAGCAGCAACTCTAGCGGGAACTCCTGAGTAATTGAAAAGATCAGAGGGTGTTAAGTTAAATACCTTCGAATCTCGATTCGGATGTTGGAACTGCGCCCACTCATCGACTTCATCTGATTGTATTTCGATATTTACTGGACCACTAATTTCGTTTCCGCTATAGTCCGCACTTACAATAATTTCAATCGTGCCAAGCTTAGAACCTATGTAGGCCAACTCTTCGGTCACTTCGTAGATAGGATTGTCATTGTCTATGACTCCCCCGAATTGAAAATCAAATTTTGGGGGGTTGGTTTGATTCCAACATACTGCTGATTGTTTGATATAAGCCATTTCCAAACACCAGTGCAATTAGTGCGATTATCAGTGCTATTACCCCGATATTTCGCTTATTATTATACATCCGTTATGTGAACCACCTTACCGTTTTTTTAGTCTCCGCACTTTCAATTAGATGAATATTTTGCATGTCTTAAATAACTTCATACTTCCCACTCCCGAGAATCAAACTCAGAAGGTGGAATATACATAACCTCTGCATATCCTTCTCTCACCATTTTCTCATTTAGATTTGTTTCATTAACATAAACAACCGCCAGTATCCGATAATACGAGTCATACTGCATCCCATCATCCACATCGAGCTTAACCTCTTCCCACATGCACGTTTCATTCAGAAACTCTTTCGCTTCTTCATATCCTTCTTCATCCATATCAGGTGCATCAATCCCCACCAATCGTACCCTTTGGATCCCGCAAGTGTTGAAAGAGACATCAATCGTATCACCGTCAACCACGTTCTTAACGTATCCGCTCCATAGCTTACTCTTCTCTAAATCCCTAACGCCAAAAGTCCACTTTGAATCGTTACACATCCAATATCTGTTATCGCTCTCGTTATCGTTTACAACGGGAGTTCTATCTACTACTTCGCCTTTTGCATCTCTCAGGATTATTGATTCGTTGTTATTGTCTATCCAGCGATAAGAAGGGCTAAAAGTAATATAGGCTCCGGGGTAAAGGGTAGTGCCTCGGCTATCCATACACTTGCTGTCGAGCCATTAGTGGTTTCTAAAGTCAGGTTTACTATACTCCTGCTTTCATTGGTGTGATTGTGAAACGTAACCCAATCTTTTTACACGCCTTAACTCAAGGCACCAACCCCGGAAACCACAGCCCTGCCTCCTCCTCCAACCCGAACATCACATTCATATTCTGAATCGCCTGCCCGGAACCACCTTTAACCAGATTGTCAATTGCCGAAACCACAACAACCCGATCGCTATTCGCCTCTACGGAAATTCCAATATCGCAGAAGTTAGTACCCCTTACAGAACTCAACGACAGTGTCCCCTCTCTGATCCGTACAAATTTTTTACCCGCGTAAAACCGCTTGTATATTGCTTCGAGTTCCTCACGTTTTTTTTCTTCTGCTAAGAATACATGCGCGGTGGTAAGTATGCCCCTTATAGAAGGGATGACATGCGGCGTAAAACTCACTTTCACACCCAACTCATCCCTCATCTCAGCTACATGCCGGTGCTCCGTGATTTTATAAGGAATGATATTCTCCGCAAGGTTAGGGAAATGCGACGTTTCAGACGGTTCTGCACCCGCACCCGAAATCCCGGACTTCGAATCAAATACTACCTGGCTAACCAGTCCCGCTTTCACAAATGGTGCAACCGCAAGTATAGCACCCGTGGGATAACAGCCCGGATTCGCAACCAAATCAGCTTCTGCTACTTCGGGATGCAGTTCCGTCAGCCCGTATACCGCTTCTCGCTCCTCTTTGTCCTTGTGTTTACGTTTATACACCCGTTCATATTCCGCCTTCTTCAGCCGGTAGTCCGCACTCAAGTCTATCACTGTCACGCCTTGTGCCATTAACCCCGGCACATAGTCCATTGCCGTTCCATGAGGCACCGCCACGAACACAACATCGCTTCTTTTGGCTATCTCTTTCGTATCTACGTCTTCGTATTCAAGTTCTATAAAAGGGAACAGGTGTGGGTACACCTTGCTTACCTTCTCGCCTTTGTATCTCCGTGACGTTACTACCGATAAATCTACTTCGGGGTGCATCACGAGCAGCCTTATTAACTCAATACCCGTGTAGCCCGTTCCGCCGATTATACCTGCTCTTATCATTTCTGCCCCTTAATATACGGAATCAGCCCACCGCTATCCAATAACTTCTGCATGAATTCCGGTAACGGGTTGTACTTGTATTCTTCGCCTTTTGTACGATTCTTTATCAGCCCTTCGTCAAAACTTATCTCTACTTCGTCTCTTTCTTCTATCCGGTCGAAGACATCGGCCTCTACTAACGGCAACCCGATATTAATAGAATTTCTGAAGAAAATCCGTGCAAAACTCTTTGCAATCACGCAACTTATACCCGCACCGATTAATGCACGTGGCGCATGCTCCCGCGAACTACCACACCCGAAATTATCGGCTGCCACGATAACGTCACCGTCTTGCACTTCTGTTGCGAATTCCGGTCTTACTTTTGCGAACGCATGAGCTGCCAGTTTCTTCGCGTCTCCCGTGGTCAGATATTCCGCCGGGATTATCTGATCCGTATCTACATTATCCCCAAATTTCCAAGTTTTCGCTGTCATGTCTAATCTAAGTAACTCAGAAATCGGTCATCACCCTGTACTTGTCTATCTCGTCCTTCATCAACCTCAAAAACCGGCGGCTTACTCCTTCTACATCCTTCGTATTCGTTATGCCGCGACCCACGATTAAAATATCAGCACCGCCTTCCAGCGCTTCCGGTGCGGTTTCTTCCCGTACTCCACCAGCCACTGCTACCAGTACCTTACCGTCTATCTGTTTTATCTCGTTGATATTGCCCCAGGCATGCTGCTCATCTTGTTCCACATCTATCGCACGGTGTAATTCTATTACATCCGGCATAAATCCGCTTTTGTGCAATCCTTTAATCACTTCTATCGGGTCGGCAACATTTAACATATCCAGGCTGGAATAGATGCCCGTCTTTCTCGCTTCTGCTATCGCCTTTTCTATCGTCTGATGAGGCGCTAAGCCCGAAATTACTACGGCATCCGCACCGGCATCCGAAACCATCCTCACCTCTAAGTTGCCAGTATCAAGCGTTTTCAAATCCGCAATCACGAACGTTTCGGGCTTTATCTCCTTTATCTTTCCTACTATATCTACACCGTATCTCTTTATCAGCGGCGTACCGGCTTCTATAATCAGGTGGTCGTTCCTCGGTAACTCTTTCACTACCCGTTCAATGTGCTCCCAGTTCGGTATGTCCATAGCGACCTGTAAATATGGGGGGTCCCATAACTTCGTCACTTTCATACCCAGTGACGGGTGTCTCGACCGGTCTTTCTCATACAGCACCTTCTTTATATCCGGGAATCCATCCATCGCACGTTTTATCGCTAACTTCGCAGCACCGTAATTGAACCGGTAGATTTTATTATAATCCTTCGCATCGGGATGCAGGAACACGCTTACGATTATCATAAGCTCCTCTGCTTTATCTTCCTCTAACACCCCTTCTTCCACAGAATCCGCAACTGCTTTCGCTATTGCACTCTGTGCAGGTCCAAATATCTTCTCCGCATCCTTCATGTTCTGCACGGTAACCTTCGGCACGATCAGTGTAGGTGGCTTGACCGGCAGATTTGGTCTTAACACCGCAAATATCGGCGTGTGCCCCACTGACAACTGACTGATTGCATTCGTAAATGCTGCACCCACAGGCCCGTACTTGTCCCCTATCATCAAATCAATATGTGCTACTTCAGAACCCTCTCCTACTAACGCTTCGCCTACATACATAGCAGCTTTATCACTCACCATTTTTGTTTTCTCTCTATTATTTTATCTTATCCTATTTTATCCAACGCTTCTCGCACTTTAGGCAACAGCCCGATTTCAAGCTCCAACTGGTGAAACCCCGGCCTTGGACCGCCCTTCCGTGTAGCCCGACACACCCGCGTGTCTCCGATAGGAAAACCGCGTGGTTTGGAGAAAATGCCGTGCTCATCCATATGCCTCACTTCTCGCACTATCGCCCTCACTATCTCCGCTTCGCCCTCTACTAACGCACCATAACACGTCTCTTTTAGTATAACATCCGCACTAGCGATACCCGCCACGTCTTCGCTAATTAAAGACAAAATCCGGCTCTTCATCTGCGCAGGTGTTATATCCGAATCCGGTGAGATTAAAATTAGTCTTGTTTCAATGCCCATTTCCCTTTCTCCATTTTTTTATAAAAATTCCTTCTCAATGACTTTTTTCCCTTTTGTTTCCTTTTAGCACAGTTTTTTTTTTGTGAAAAGAAAAAGTGCGGATGGGCCCGCGGAGATTTGAACTCCGGGCCTCTCGGTTATCAGCCGAGCGCTCCAACCAGACTAAGCTACGGGCCCTTCTTATTTACACATCTTCTCCTAATTTGCCAGTTCTATTTTACCCTATATATTTAATGTTTTGATAACGCATAGTCCTTTAAGATTTAAGAATTGTTTTGGAAAAACTTTTCTTTTATAACTTCTATTCAATATTGTTTAATGTGTACACAAAAAAGAAGATTTACATAAAGAAATACAACAGCGGCTTGAACGTACTGGTAGCCGTATGCGATGAGGAGTTGGTAGGGAAAAGCTTTGCCGAAGGTGAGTTCACTCTTACGATTACAGCAAGTTTCTACAAGGGCGAAGCCGTAACAGAAGAAGAAGTGGTGGATTCGTTGACGCACGCGGACATCGCGAATTTAGTGGGTGCAAGAGCGATTAAATGCGCACTGGACAATTCGTTTATCGAAGAGACCAATGTGATTTTTGTTGATGGCGTGCCACACGCGCAAATGGTGAGAATGTAAACTCAAAATCATGTTGATGCCTAACTAACTACCTGTAAAGGCATATATGCCGATTAATCGCTTTCCCCTTCCTTCATTACCGATAGGAAACGTCTTGATACCGCGTCCTCTGCGAGTTGCATTACCGTATCTTTATCCTTTACACCACTGAAAACGCCCAGAGGTAACTGTGCTGCGGCCATAGTGGCATGTCCACCCGCGGAACCAGTAGAACCAAACGCATGTACAAACGCATCCCCTATATTCACCCTTATGTCCTTACTCCTGCCAGATACGCAGATCTTATCCTCACATAGCCCTATAACTACAACGGTTGTGATACCTTCAAGTCTAAGCAAATAATCCGCAGCCATCGGTATTGCATCCCGATTCGCCACGTTTCCCACGTTCGTGATTAAATAACTACCTTTTATCTTTTTATGTTGTATCGCACCACCTATCACGTTCAGCATCTCGGTGGACATCGGTGGCGTCTCTATCTGATCTAAAAGGTCTTTACTCGCGGTTACGTGCAGAAATGCAGCAGCCGAGAAATCGGACGTATGCGTCTCTCGCCTAAATCCAGCCGTATCGGTTCTTATTCCATGCAAAAGAGCAGTTGCCAGCACCTTATCCGCGGGCATATCTAATTCCTGCAGATACCGCATCATTATCGTTGATGTCGCGCCATTATCTGTTCGTATATCCATAAAATCAGCATCTACTTTTCCATTATTCACTGCATGATGGTCTATGATGATGTTTACTTTACTGCCAGGTGGTAACGGGTTGTTTGCTCCGGGAATGGCTGCATCTACCAGTGCCAGCTTATCATAATCCTTAAAGGCATCCTCACCTTCTATTCTCCGCATCTCTATCCCCAATATGTTCACAAACGCGCGATTCTCATGATGCCCTATCTCGCCTCTGTACAATATATCCGCCGATACACCCACAGTTCTTGCTATGTGCTGCAGTGCAAGGGCAGAAGCTATCGCATCCGGGTCCGGGCTGTCATGAATAACAATTCCTAATTTGCCTTTGCCATCTCCCCGCACCTTTATCGCTTCTAGCATCGAAGTCAATCCTTTTGCTTTACGCCGAAACTTCATCCGCTCCAGATAATCCATCGCCGCTCTCGCGGTTATATCTGGGATAGCCAGGATTACATCAACATCTAACTCTTTCAACGCTTCTTTGTCCACGGGGCCAATCGCTCGGACTGCTAATTGAGCCTCTGGGAGCACCTCCTTAATATTCGTCACCGCTTTCCTGTTCGCTTTGCCGTCACTGCTCAGGATAAAAACTACTTCTGGATTGCCTTCGGTCTTTACCACGTCAATCACATCGGGATTGCGTATATCACCTGCAAATGCAATTAAATCTTCTTCTTTCAGTAGTTCTACTTTCTTCTCATCGCTATCCACTATAACAATATCAAGTCCGCGCCCTTCCAACTCTTTCGCAATCGCAGAGCCTATACTCCCACAGCCGAAGATTACTTGTATCACCTTCTCTTTCGATTTGTGCTCCGTTCCGCTTCCTGTTCCCTCTTGCCCCATTCGCGCTATTAGATTTATAATACCTCACACTACAATTTCTTCATCACAAAAACAATACAGAGGATATATAATATACTTCATTGATAAACTATTCCTTCCTGCTTAATAATATGCAATATCGCGATTGGGAGCCAACATACGAGGAGATATTAGCGGATTTTGGATTTGATAGGGCAAAAGACGAAGCGGCAGCGAGGATAGCGGCTGAAATACTGAGCCGCAGCGATAATAAAAGCGAGCTCGTAGAGCTAGAGCGGCTTATAAACGGCAAAGCGGTGATGATATGTGGCAATGCACCCTGTTTGGTGAGCGATATAAAGGAACAGGACATTTTTACTGCTTTTCGTGTTGTAATAGCAGCAGATGGGGCTACTTCTGTACTTTTGCATAAAGGCATTATACCGCATATTGTGGTTACCGACCTTGATGGTAATGTTGCGGATATATTATATGCGAACCGGCTCGGCGCGGTAATTGTTGTGCATGCGCACGGGGACAACATAGAGATGCTGAGAACAGTTTTACCAACGTTGAGCGGGGACGTGATCTGCACAACGCAGAGCAAGCCCATTCATAAAGTTTACAACTTCGGCGGGTTTACAGATGGTGACAGGTGTGTCTTTCTTGCGAAGGAGTTCGGAGCTATGGAAATACTGCTTTTGGGTTTTGATTTCGAGGATACAGCGGTTAGTGCGAGAAAGAAGAAGAAGTTGAAGTGGGCGAAGCGGTTGATTGGAGATATTTTGTGAAGTTTCTGGTTTGTAGGTGATTAAAGACCCAACCACACCACACCCGAATGAATTCCAAGGGCATCCCTGGTGATCGGCATTCTCTGTCCCTCTTTACCCTAGTTCCCATTAGATTTTAGTTTTCGAAACTGTTGTCCATTTGTAATTCAAACGTATCTCTTACCCCATTGACATCTACGGTGTAAACGCCTGCTTTCCGCCTGACCACATCCAATGCGATGACTTCCTCAAATGGCGTAATTACCTGTGCACACATTACGTCCGCGGGTCTTGATGCTGTTAGGGTGACGAAGATTGTATTTCCTTCACGTCTTGTCATAATTTCGTCTACTTTCGTACAGCTATCGGGATGCTCGCCTTTTGCAACAACGTTTATCTGAACAGGAAATGATTCAAGCAGCATAATTTCAATATCTTTTACGTTAGCTAATCTAACTGCTTCAACCACATTTTCAATTTTACTCGCCCAGAAATCGTTGTGTGAGCAGTGTTGCCCACCTGATTTGAGTTCACCGGTCGATAACCCTGTTACCATTTTCTATTCCTTCTACACTTACAGCAGGTCTTTCTGTTTCGTCCTCCTCTACCATCGAGTCGTACCATACCCACAACAATTTCCCACCTGAAGTCAATTCAAAGCATAGACAGTCAACTTCTCCTAATGCACTTACAAGCCCATAAACTTTGACTTCCGTGTCGTACACCTGATTTTCCAATAATTCGGAAACTGTCAGAGTCCCTTCGGATTTTGTGGTGGTATTTAACTGCGCATGGTACACCAGTGCCCGCCCGTCTTCTGTGCTGAGGGTAAGCTGGTTCTCCTTTATTGTAAATGTCGTTACGTCACGCAGTATTTCAAGGTATTGTGTCTCCTGCTGCATTACACCTGCCGGGTCCATGCAGAGCATTTCAGTCCATGACATCTCGTTGAGGGCAATCTTATCAGCAGCAGTATATGATCCTGAGTACTGGTTACACCCCGCAGTACCGCTGATCAGCCCATCCTCAAAGCGAGCAGTGATTGTAGTCCATGAGATGGGTAAACGCACATCACCATCGCTCTCTGCGATGAAATTGGTAAGTGTCCAGATGCTGCCTTCCAGGTTGGAGCCAGTTGGCGTTGAAGCGGGTGTCAATATAGGTAAGGGAGTTGGCGTAGGTGTCGTTTTTGTAGGAGGAGTGGCGCTCGGTGTGGGGGTGGATACGGGTGTCGGTGGTTTATCATCAATGCACCCCGCAAATATCAAAACCGCTACGATTGCTACTATGGCTATTAAGCCAGTTATGGGTTTCTTTTTCATATGTTCCCTCCATTTATATGCGAAGCCCCAGCCATGCCATACTCAAATAAATTCCGTGGCACCCGTGAGCTGTATACTGCCTTTTCACCTCTTCTAACCATTTTATCACCTTAAACCTCCTCTTCTCACTCTAAATTTCTTTTCACTTGGGACAAAAAAAATAGGTGGGGGTTTTTACTGCCCTTTTTTGTTTTTGTACTTGTTTTCACAACCACAGTATTTTGTCTGCGTTTAGCGCTACACCTACTGCATCGGGCACCTTCACAGGCGTTACGAAGTCTTCGATGTTTGTTTTGTCGTCAATAGACGTTGCAAAACCGTCTATAACGTTGAAAGTCCCACACGAATAGATGTTCACACCCAGCTCGTCTTTTTCAAACATTGCTAACTGCTCAAGGTTGTCTGGTAAGTCTTCTGGCTTCAAACCTTCAAACTGCCCTGCAATTAACGTTTTCACTTCGTCTGGTATTGCTAAAGTTGCCAAGTTACCTTTCTTCGTCACTTCAACACCGTTCGGTCCATAAAATACTGTTACTGTTGGGACACCTGCTTGTTTCGCTGCAAATGCAATGACATAACTTGCATATTGGTTCTTCGGGTTGTCCATTCCACTATTCACATATATTACCAAATCCTCTACTTTTCCCATTTCTACCACTTCTTCTCCTTTCTCATGCCTACTATACGACAAAGCACCAAGCCCGAGTGCACAATCGCGATAACGATTGCTACGGGTGCTAAGACAGTTCTACTTTCCATTTTATATTCACCCCTATCTTAGTTCCTCTTTCCCTTTGGGGTGTTCTTTGCACCCCACAAGAATCAAACTTGTGTCGTATACATAAACAAATAAGCCCCAACCACGCCACACCAGCAATGAATTGCGGGGCATCCGTTAACGGTTGAGGGGCTTTTAGTTCCCCACCTTATGAATCGTTCCTTCTTCTTTTGACCAAACAATTATAGAATCTGGTCTCACTTCTACATCAGGTTTATTTTCAGTCAAATCATCCCCCGTTAACCAAAGTCTGATTTTATATTGTGTTATATTCCCTGGTGGTAAATAGTTCCATCTCACTTCAATTATGCGAGATGTATTTTCGGTAATAGCACAATTACCATAAGGGATTTCACGTCCAACTATAGTCATATTTGACGAAAACTCTATTCGTGTTGTAACATTAGTAGCTTCATTTTTGCCCGAATTTGAAATAACTATTTTAAATAATTCATGTGTGGTATTAATTCTATCCACATCAGTAGTTATTACTTCAGTATCGGGTTTTGGTTCAAAAACCGCAAGATCATTGAGCAAGCCTATTGCAACAAAAATAATCAGCACAACATTGAGTACAAGTTACCACCGAGGTACACTTTGCCACCAAGACTTTTTTTCCATTCCCTTCCTCTTTTTTATTTAAGAAGCCACATACCCCTACTTAAGTACAAAGCCTATAAATAACCACAGAACTTGTAACTAAGGTTTCAATATACGTTCATCATAGGGCATATAAAAGCTTTTCGTTTTTTTACTTTTTGATACTTCCCACCAATAAGTTTGCTATAAAGCGTTATCTACCCGGTTATGCGCGTTCTTTTTCCTTTTTATAGAAGTTACTTATACGGCCTTCCGTGCGTTCTTACACCTCTGCCCAATCCGTTCTTCGTCCACCGTATACATCTCCAATCCCGGCACGATTACTCTAACCACGGGAACACCTATCTCCTCACACGTCAAATCCACCACCACCACTCGTTCCAGGCCAACATCCCGTATCCGCTCTAGGGTATAGTTAATATCATCAAGAAAATCTGCACTATTCCGGGATTCCACATTCTCGAAATCAGTACTCTCCGAATTGTCGAACCAATGTTTGTTCTTCTTACGCATCCACTCATATCCCATTATCCGCCTCATATCCTTAATAGCCGTGTTCTGCTTCGCACTGTATATCTGCGTAAGCCTACTCTGAGCGACTTCTGTAAGCGCACGTAGTATCGCAACCCTCGCATCCGTATGCGTGCCCATACCGGTAGTGAGCAGCGTTGGATCCTTCAACCGGAGATCATCAGAAACCGCAGCGAAAGTCGGAATGCCGACGTCACTTGTTATATCCCGTATAAGCACCGAAACATCCGCATCCGCGAATTTAGCCATAAGGTCACGTACCCGTTCTTCTCTTATTCGCACAACAGCACCCGTATTACGTGTGATTTCCACCAGCGACCAGGCATCTCGTTCTACCAGTTCCGCGAGACCATGAAAAATTGCTTCCTCCAGCTCGTTTCCAGACGCCAATCCGTTCGTGTTCGTTCTGAACAGCCGTACTCGGTCATATCTCGAAGGTAAAGGATGAAAAACAGCACTCGCAGGCACGTATATCTCCTCTTCTTGTATCAGGTCATACCCCGCCACCCACGGGATACTTATTTCAGCAATATTCTTTACATAACCCGGCAGAATCAACTCATTCGGGTTTAAAGCATTTTCCTGTTTGCTAAGCCGGACATAACTATCCTCTACAAGTTCGCGATCTTTGACTTCCGCGGAATAGCGTTCGATCGCTTCCATCAATGCGGACACTCTCGCTTCTTCCGCGGTCGTACCTTTGCCGTTATACAGCGATACCGCTCCGCCTTCCGCAGTGGATCTTATGCACGTAAATACTGGTATCCCTATCCGGTCAAGTCCTGTTATGTCCGTAACCTTTTCAACTCCCGCAACGGGCATCTTCGACTCTACCCGTGCTAAAGTATCAGCCGGAGGAACTACACGGTGCGTGCCTTCTTTATAGCCCTTTATACATGACTTGAGTTTCATTTTGTCTTCAAAAATTGGTTCGCTTATGCTTTGATTTGGGTACTATTTAATATAGTCATTCCAGTAATAAATTGCAATTACTAAATGATAAAAGAAAGCGAAGAAGACATGGCAGTTGTTTTGATAGGTCATGGTAGCAAAATGGCGTATAACAAGGAGCTACTGGATGGCTTGCAGCGATTGATGGAACTGCGAGGTGTTTTTAAGGACGTAAGGGTCGCATTTATGCAACTGAATTCGCCGAGCATAGAAGAGGTATTGCGAGAGCTTGCTAAGAGCGGTATAAAGAAGATAGTAGCGGTGCCGGTCTTCTTAGCAGATGGTACGCATACGACAGAAGACATACCAGAGACGCTGAAAATAGCGTTTGAGGGCGAATGGGCAGAGCTAGGGCGAGATGTAGAACTAATTTATGGTAAGCCAATCGGGGTGGATGAAAGGATTGTGGACATATTACTGGACAGGGTAAAGGCGGCAGAAGCGGGTAACGGTGAGTGAACAGGATGCGGGGGGAGGGATTCGAACCCACGTATCCCTACGGAACAGGATCTTAAGTCCTGCGCCTTTGTCCAGCTCGGCTACCCCCGCTTTGTTCTTTTCCTGTTGCTTCTGTCAAAGTAGTAAACACATGTAGGTTTTAGATGCTATTAATATTATCCAAAAGTAGGTTCTTGCCTACAATGCCTTGATAGTACACAGCTAAAACCGCTTTAGCTGTTGGAATGCCCGTTTAGTTCTCTAATAGACTCGTTTATATTGATAAAATCGTATCTATTACGATAACACACATATAGAATGACCAGCGAAGCGGACATCAAAACAATTGAGGACGAAATCAGAAAAACACCTTATAATAAGGCGACCTCTCATCACATCGGGCGTCTAAAAGCGAAACTTGCCAGATTAAGAGACGAACTACAAAAGCAGGCAATATCGAAATCATCACGTGTGGGGAAGGGCTATGGCATAAAAAAATCGGGGCATGCAACCATCATAATGGTCGGTTTTCCGTCAGTGGGCAAGTCCACGCTGCTCAACCATCTTACTGGCACCAACGCAGCGGTTGCGGCTTATGATTTCACTACGCTTGAGGTTATCCCGGGCACTCTGGAATACAAGGGCACTCGTTTGCAATTCCTTGACGTACCGGGGCTTATCCGGGGTGCCGCAGCAGGACGTGGGCGTGGCAAGGAAGTCATCTCGATAATGCGAAACGCAGATATGATCCTTATTATTGTGGATGTGTTCCAGCTAGAGCAATACGATATTCTTGTAAAGGAGTTGTATGACGCGGGCATCCGCATTAATGCCCGACCGCCTGAGGTCATCATACGCAAATTGAGTCGTGGTGGAATAACGATAAACAGCACAGTTAAGCTAAATCAAATCGGACTAGACGAAAAAATGATTCGAGTAGTGTTATCGGAATATCGGACACACAATGCGGAGGTCCTTATACGAGAAAAAATCACTCTTGATGAACTTATAGATGTGGCGACAGGAAACCGCAAATATCTACATGCAATCACAGTCATAAACAAGATAGACCTGGCCGACCCTTTGACGCTTTCGAAAGCCCAGGAACGATTCCCTGATGCAATTATGATCTCCGCGGAAGAGAACTTAAAGCTCGAGACACTGAAGGAGCATATATACAAACAACTTGGTTTTATACGCATCTATCTGAAGCCACAGGGAGCACCACCCGATATGGATCATCCTCTAGTCTTGAGAATGGATTCTACGGTTGCTGATGCCTGTTCTACCATCCATCGTGATTTTATAGAACGATTTCGGTATGCAAGGATATGGGGGCCGTCCGCGAAGCATTCAGGACAGCGTGTAGGACTTTTGCATGTACTATCAGCGGACGATGTGGTTAGCATAGTGGTACGGAAATGATAAAAGCCGAAAAACTTTTTACCATATAGGCGAATATATTATTTCGTATTGCCATGGAAGAAGAAGAAGAGAAGAAGGTATCGGGAGGATTTTTGGGTACTGTGGATGACTTTTACCGGGAAAGCGACCAGATTTTTGAAGAGTTTGATGCAATATTGAGCAAGCATTCGAATGGGGAGGACATTATGGCTGATTTAAAAGGAGTTAGAAGTAAACGTCCCCGTATTTTTGGGTTGATTGATAGCATTTATCATAAAGAAGCGGAACTCGAGGATAAGCTGGTCAGGGGGAAAGTAAAGCAAGAGCAGAGGGAGAAGATGCTTGAATTTAAGGCGCGGTTCTCGGCTTTGGACGAGGATATAGATCTGTTAGTTATAGAGGAGATAGGATTGCTCAAGTAGGCATCCGCACAAGAACTTCTGTATATCTTTGTGTTCTCGTGGTTAGTTAGCATCGTATTGCACTTATGAAGCAATTAAAGGTTATTGTTCCGGTATTCTATCACGAGATAGCGAATAGAAAGCAGCTCGGACCTGCTCCTCAGTTTCCGCGATCGTGCCACCATTATTTATAACGATATCTGCAAACTTCACCTTTTCGCTAAGCGGCATTTGTAACCCAATCAGTTTCTTCGCATCTTCCCCCGTTACCTTTTCTCGTGCCATCACCCGTCTTATCTGCGTCTCTTCGTCTAGGTAAACAACAATCACAGTCTCAAACTCGTTTTGCAGCCCTATTTCTATTAACAGCGGGACGTCAATAGCAACCAATGGGTCGGGCTCTATCGTCCTTATCGCCTCGACCCTATCCCAGCACATTTTTATTACTTCTGGGTGTATTAGCCCTTCTAACTACTTGCGCTTAGTAGAATCGTGGAATACGATGTTCAGGAGCTTCTTACGGTCTATCGTCAAATCATTCTTCAATATACCCTTGCCAAAGGTATTCACTATCTTCCACCAGGCATTCGAACATGGCATTACTACTTCTCTGCTCAGAACATCGCAGTCTATCCCGTAAGCGCCTAGCTTCATGAATAGATTAAGCACGAGCGTCTTCCCACTTGCTATTCCGCCTGTTATAGCCACGATTTGCATTGTTTCCCTGTGTACTTTAATAGAAATAAAAAACCTGGTAGCTATTCAACTTTTTAACGTTGTTCTCTTTTGAGAAAATAGTAGTGCCAAGAAAGCATAATATCCAACTAAAATTGAATAATCTTTAGTATTATTTCCTGGAATTTGTTAAATCCGCATTAAGTCTTTCTTCTATTAAAATCTTCTCTGCTTCTTCAAAACTGCATTTATACTTTTCCTGGATTGCTTTTGTTCCCGCAAGATACCGTTGCGAGATGTTCTTTCTTCCATTCTTGCGTTTCCCGTTATTCCCGTTATTTTTTTTATTTGCTTCTGCAAGGCCACGTTGCCTTCCCGGTAGTTGTCGAACAATAGCAGCAAAAACGTCCTTGAACCTATACCTATCAGGAACTAAATTCAACGTTATTCCATGTCTTTCGCGCAGTTCCCGTTTTGAAACGCTTAGTATTATCTTTTCGTCACCCATTTCCTTAATATTTCATTCATTTTGCCGCTTTTAGTATGTGTCGTTCGAATATTCTTTTTTCTATATTCTTGAAATTTTATTTGCAGATATGCTAAAGATTATTTTAGCATTATTCGAACTATTTTTCAAGCTCTTCTTTTGTCATCGTGTAGTTTTCCCTAATATATATTGGAAATACCAAAAAAGAGGTCTCTATTTGCGATTTAAGCGATTGTTTGTGTCTATCTCCTCTTCGCTTTTCGCGCTTATAGAAGCGTTCTAACAATTCGAGCTAACAAACTAAATTGGTTAGTATTTCTGGAAATACGCGGGAATCCGGAGGTAGAAATGGTGTTAAAGTAGCCAGTTGTTTAAACCTCAGGCTAGGGGTATATCCTGAGACATAGCTTATAACTAAAGCAATTTAACGTATAAACATGATAAAAGCGATAATATTTGATCTGGATGGTGTACTGTTAGATTCGGTCGGCCGGGATATAGCTATAACCGTTCAGGTGTTCAATAAATTTGGGTATTCGATCACACAATCAGATGAGCAATACATCATCGGATGGCATCCTGCGGACCGTATAAGTGTCTTTGCCGAGAAATTCAATATGTCACCAGAAGAGCAGCAATTGATAGTGGAGGCGGAGAAACATCTTTACCGTGAACTCTGGGATTCTACTTCTAAACTGCTACCCGGCGTGAAAGAGTGCTTGGATACAATGAAAACCAAAGGATTGACTCTCGCGCTTGCCACTACGTCCACAAGAGAGTCGGTAAGTAAGTTTTTACAAAAATTCCATCTTCACGGCTATTTCTCATTGATATTAACCCGGGAGGATGTATTCACACGAAAACCGAATCCCGAGATTTATACCAAAGCCTGGAATGAACTGGGTTATAAAAATGAAGAGATGATCGTGGTAGAAGATACGGAAATAGGTGTGCGTGCGGCAAAATCAGCGGGTTTACCATGCGTGGCGGTTCCGAATGAATATACAAAGGCTCAGGATTTTTCAGGTGCGGATTATGTAATTAAGTCAATTGGTGAGCTTACTAAGATAGTTTGATTTTATATTTCTGCAAAATATAGCTGTTTATAAGATGGTGAAAAAAATATACGGCATTATCGGCGACCCGATAGAGCACAGCCTTTCCCCGGCTATGCATAACGCGGCATTTGACGCAATCGGCCTGGATGCTGTTTATCTCGCGTTTCGTGTTCCGTAACACGAAGTAGGTGATGCGATAAAAGGCGCTAAAAGCCTTGGCATCCTGGGTCTCAACGTTACTATACCACTAAAGGAAAAAGCGCTTGCCTTTGTGGCTACCGAAGAGGTAGCGGCTAAAATTGGTGCAATAAATACCATTGAGTTCCGCAGTGACACACCTGTCGGCTATAATACCGACGGTTTAGGCTCGCTTAAGGTACTCAAAGAGACCGTGGGCGACCTAAAAGGGAAAACCGTATTAATTCTTGGTGCGGGTGGCGCGGCAAAAGCTATTGCCTATTATCTCGATACCGCAGGTGCGAAGGTAACGATAGCTAACCGAACGAAAGAACGAGCTACATTGTTGGTTTCTAATCTTCATAATACGAATGCTATTAGTCTGACTGCTGCTGAGCTTAAAGACAGCATTAAGGATTCGGATATATTGATAAATACTACTTCTGTGGGTATGCACCCAAATGAAGATGCTACTCTGGTAACTGCGGACTTGATGCACCCGGAACTCGTGGTCTTTGATATTGTGTACAATCCGATGGAGACGAAGTTACTGCGAGAGGCGAAAAAAGCGGGCGTTAAAAAGATAATAGATGGTGTGATGATGCTAGTATATCAGGGCGCTGCTTCGTTCACGATATGGACACAAAAGGAGCCACCGATAGGGGTAATGGAGAAGGCGGTTAGAGCTGCTTTGAGTCGTGATTTGTAAAAGCTTGGTTGCATGCCGGGAAGCCCAAAGATCGAGCATAAGGAAATACTGGTTAGAGATTGCCGAGTCTTAGAGGACGGTGAAGAGACGGACATAGGTAACTTTAGAGCCACCATGATTGAGGTGGATTATTCCGTCCCGGGGGCTTCTAGCTACGTCCTGGCGTGCCAGGTCAATAATAATAAGCCCTTTCGGATTCTCTACACAGGAGATCTCAGGTTCCACGGTATTAAAGGAACTACGATTGATGATTACGTAAAGGCGATAGGAGCGGGTATAGATATATTGATCTGTGAGGGCACCCGGATTGATTCAGATTGAACAAACTGGGGCTAACGCCATTGCCCGATTACGTCAAGGTATTTCTCAAGCGTAAGGGGAGTTGCCTTTACTCTCCCGCGGATTATTCACAACATAAGCACGAATACGGTTATTCCGTTGATCGGGAGACGTGGACCACGGATTCCAGTCACTACGACCACGGCTTAGTGGCAGAAGAACTCAAGTCTAATCCCAGCAAGTACGTATTGATGCTGTCTTATTACGACTTAGGGCAGTTGTTCGACTTAGCCGATGAGAATGGTAAAATACTGGGATCAAGATAGATAAAGGCGCAGTGTGAACCCTTCTGTGACGAGATGGAACTGGACGAGGAACGATTCATTAATTGGTTAGATGCCTTTGGCATTGGGTACCGTTTGGGTGAGACGCCACTTCCTGTGGGGTGTTCCAATCCTGAATGTTCCAAGCTCAAAAGAAGAATAGATCGTGCGCATGTTTCCGGTCATGCTTCCCGACCTGAGCTGCAAGAACTCATCAGTAAAATTAGCCCCAGGACATTAATTCCCGTACATACAGAGAGACCGGCAGTTTTTGTGGAACTTGTTAGAGCTAGGTGGAAAGGGTCAATACATCGTTCACCATTTCATTTGACAAATAAAGGGTCAATACATCGGAAAGTCTTTTGATAACATATCCATTTACGCATCCATTGTGATGCTTTATGGACGACAAAGAAGAAGAGAGAATTGAAGCCGTAAATCGGTATATTATGGGTGATAAACCATCAAACATTTGCAAAGACGTGAATAGGTCTGAGAAGTGGCTCTTTACTTGGGTGAAGAGATTCAAAACGGGTGAAGAGGAGTGGTATAAATCACAATCAAACGCACCGAAAAAACATGGAAGACAAACGCACAAAGATCTTGAAAGCACAATTGTAACCATCAGAAAAGCTCTAATGGCGGGTAACGAGCATGAATCAAAATATCTCGGAGTAGGTGCTGATGCAATTCAATATCGAATGGGAAAGCTTGGTTTTTTGAATGATGAGACTCCCTCGGCATCAACGATAAAACGGATTGTGAAGAGACATGGTCTGAAAGTGAATACGCGGGAGCGCTATAAACGAGTGAACTCAAAAAAGCGATACACGATTCTGAATCCCACCAAAGTCAATGAGATGCACCAAATGGACTTCGTTGGACCCAGATTTATTAAAGGATATGGTGCCGTCTCTTCCCTTAATCTCACTGATGTGGTCAGCAATCGGGTTCACATTGAGCAGTACGATACCAGAAGTACGGATAATATAATCGACTTTCTTATCCGGTATTGGCGTAATAATCCAATTCCACGATATTTACAGGTCGATAACGGGATGTACTTCATCGGGGACTTTAAATACCCTCGTGGATTCAGCAGGTTTTTACGATTCTGCTTATGCGCTGGTGTTGAAGTGGTATTCATTAATCCTAAGAGCCCCTGGATGAACGGGAGCATCGAGAACTTCAATGGATGGTTTAATGTGAAGTTCTGGACTAAAGAAGCATTCGCAAATCTGGAAGACATGCAGGTCAAATCACCGCATTTTGTTGGGCAATATAACGATCTCAGTGCATGGGAGAATAGAAATAAGTCGTTAGAGCTGGTAAATCCCGTCAGAATACTAAACAATTCTCTAAAAATCCCCCTGGGAAAACTCCCACTTACTAAGGGAAGGATACACTTCATCAGAATGGTTGATAATGGAGGTGAAATCTCTGTCCTGAATGAAGCTTTTAAAGTAGGCAAGGAGTTCATCAGCGAATACGTTTGGGCTACTATTTGCTTGGAAAAACAGATTATGGATGTATTTTACCGAGCTAAAGACCAGAATACTGCGGTATTGATTGAAAAATTCGAATACAAGCTGAGTGAGGTGGTCTATGATCTTAGACCGGATATCTGTAAAACCATATGACACTGTATGATGTAATGACCCCAATTCAAATACACTTACCGAACTATTGACCCAAATTCAACAAATACACTTACCGAACTATTGACCCTTTTTACTTACCGAACTATTGACCCCTTCCAGCTAGGTAAAGATATTGAGGTGATCGTACCGGAATTGGGTAAGACGTACTCATTCTAGAAGTGGGGGTATATACCGTTATAGGTTCCGAAGAGTCTCAGATAGCGTTGTCTCGGGGCATGTATCGCTTGGGATGTTCACCACATATGATATAGTCGGACAAACAAATTGGAAGAATCCACCTTATTTGCCTTTATTCCACTCTTAAACACATTTAACTCATCTAAAATACCTCAATATGATTTTTAATATGTCTTAACCTTAGCCACAATAAAAATGACTTGCTTAACTCCCTGATTATTAACCAAAATCACTACATCGGCATCTCCAAAATCAGGGAAAGACGGTTCAATCAATATTTTAACATCCGAGATGTGAAAAGACACTCTAAAATAGTGGAAAGAGACAAAAAACAAAAATGGGCTGATAAATCAGTCCATTAACACATTATTCTCCAAATTCTATTCCTCCAAGTTCAGTAATCGCTGGTATATATTGCTCAAACCTCATAGTCCCGCCACTCCCTTTCGTCACGCCCTCGAAGACATACACAGGCTGTAGATAAGCCTGCTCCTCACCCGCCGGTTTTGAATAGTAGCCTAAATATACATTGTTTATCGTTACCACCCCGCGTGCATTCACCCTCCCGGCATCCTCACCATCCGTCTTGAACTCTTCAAGTGCCACCTCAGGTGTAATAATGGAAAATTCCTCGTGGGATTCGTATTCTTTCCACACTTTGAACACACCTGCTATGTTCTGGTAATCGCATACACCCACGCCAATCTCAGATCCATCACCGGTGACGGGCAAACCATTGATTTCACGGCGGAACCATACGTTCATACCGCCATTTTTTGAATGCTCAACTCCGTTAAGAATCGCATCTTCTGGCATCAATCCTGTATCGTCCAGGAACTCCCGTGTGATCTCGATAGCTTCGTCATCTGAAGAAGGATGTGATGTGGAATGACACGTCCCTAACCCAGGAGTAAGAAAGAGCATAGTAAGGACTTCATGACCAGAACGTGGTGAAACATCACATGTAATACCACCCCCGGTGCTAAACCGGATGTTCTGGCATTCACCATTGCCTATATCTGTATACAAGATACTACCAGAGATATTATTGACCTTTAAGTAATATTGACCGTATGTAACCATGAATCCATCGGATACTTCTTTTATGCTCCCGTTCAGTCCCACCTGTTCTGCCAATGATGCTACATCTGCTTTTGATACTTTTGGTTCCGCGGTCTTGTAAACCATCAGCTTATCAGGAACCGAAGGTAACGTGGTGTTCAACACGTATTTCTTCGCTGGTGGGATAGGATAATCATCTGAAAGTGCATATATCAATGTGCTAAAGGGTTTGGTTTCTGTGTGACCGTCAATTTTACCTTTTGCTACGCCCTTAAATTTGTATATTGGCTTTAGAAATCTCTGCTCTTTCTCATAGTCTGTGTAGTAGTGATACCCAAAACATACCTCATTTATCGTGGCTGTGGTTACGTTCCTCAGCCCGGTGGTTATACCGCTTTTATTGAGTTCCTCAAATGCTTCTTCTGGCGTGATGACAGAAGACTCTTTGTATGGTTCGTATTCTGACCAGTCCTTGGTCACACGTATTATATTGCCGTTACCACCTACTTCCACGGACATCCGGAACCCGGCAATAGCAGGAAGGTTATTGGTTTCATCAGTAGCGAAGGATACCATTACTTTTGACGTTGAATGCTCGACCTTGTGAGGAACGGCATCTTCAGGCATCAATCCTGTATCGTTTAGGAATTCCATTACTATTGCAATGGCTTCTTCATCAGAAGGAAGATTTTCTGGCTCGTCTTTATCGTTTCTTTTCCTCCATCTGGATGTGTCCTCGTAATATATATGATTATGGACAGATTTACCAACATGCAAATCATATTGACCATCTGTAACAACGAATCTATAAGATTCTTCTTTTACGCTTCCGTCCATTCCCAGCCGTTCTGCTAATGATGCTACTTCTTCTCTTGTTACATTTGGCTCCACAACCCTGTAAACCATCAGCTTAGCGGGAACAGAAGGTAACGTGGTGTTCAGCACGTATTCTTCCGGCATATTGTGGTATCCTTCCCCCATCCCCTTTACACCACCAATTGAATACGAAGAACCGCCTTCTGGTTCTGATGTTGAGGTATTCGCAAATGCGTATGCTGCAACGCCTATACTTACAGCTACCAGAGCTATTGCAACCAAACCAGCAATTATTTTCTTCATCTTTTCTTTTTACCTCTACCGAAGACCCGTGAGAATAAAAAAATAAAACGGGCTGAAACTCAGCCCATCAACATTTCACATCGCTTTTGTATTCTACTCATCTACCTACAGATGGCTTATAGCCTCCGAACAGAACGGTTCTCGTGACGATAAGGTATTGGCGTTGGCATGGTCACTCCAGCCCAGACCGGCAATGTCACATTATGTCCACGGCTACCCTTTCCACGAAATAGCCATACGGGCTCGTAGAACTCCTGTTTCACGCGCGGTATCTCAGAGTAGTAGCCAAGTTCGATTTTATCTATCTCTATTGTGCTTAGTGCCCCTCCCAGTTCATAGACTGTCTCACCTCTCTGAAGCCGCTCAACCGCCTCGCTTGCGTTTAGTATCTCTCTCTCACCTGCGTATTCAAGTTCTCGCCAGCTTTTCAGGAAGCTGAGGACCGTTCCGTTATTGCCTATTACTATCGTCATCTCATCTCCGGGTCCGACCACGGGCATGCCGTTGAAGACTCTGTGATAACCTACCTGTATATCCTCTGGTATTTTCTCGACTACTTCATCGCCTCGGTAATGTGTCCAATAAACAGTGCTAACACCCCCAAAGACCGCGTCATCAGGCATTCCCCCGTGCGATTTAATGTACTCCTCTGCAAATCTTACTGCCTCTTCCTCGTAAGGTAGGTATTTTTGCCGCACTCTGCCAAATTCAGGCGACATTGCATCATCAAACTTTTCGTCAACCACTCTGTAATAAGGCATCGTTTCCGGTGCTTCTGGAAGTTCCGCTTTAATCACAGCACCATGCGAACCTCCAAGTCCAAACGACACTGGCTGTAGATCATCCATCTTTACTACCCCATAGGAGACAAGCGCAACGGCTATTACTCCCACGACAAGGCAGATACCAAGTTTCTTCTTCATTTCGATACTCTTTCCTCATTTTAATCTTCGCAGCTCCAACGGTCGTATCATAGTCGGTTTACACATTTCAAAGAGTTGTGAAAATAAAAATGGGCTGATAACAGCCCATCCACCTTTCAATCTTGGGAATTCCAGTCCATCACGGCAATGCTTGCAGATCACTCAAGCCTCCGAGGAGAAATGTTTCCTTCAGAACAAAAAGATATAGGCGGTGGCATTGTCACTCCAGCCCAGACCGTCAGTGCCGGCACACTATCTCCCCCGCCCCTTTTCCCACGAAAGATCCATACAGGCTCGTAGAACTCCTGTTTCACTCGTGGCATTGCCGAGTAGTAGCCAAGTTCCATTCTATTTATCTCTATCGTGCTTAGTGGTCCTCCCAGTTGATAGATGGTCTCCCCTCTCTGAAGCCGTTCAACCGCCTCGCTTGCGTTTAGTATCTCTCTTTCACCTGCGTATTCAAGTTCTCTCCATGTCTTCAGGAAGCCGATGATCGTTCCGTTATTTCCTATGTATACCCCCATCCCATCACCTCCCACCATGGACATGCCGTTAAAGACCCTGTAATAACCGACATGTACGATCTCTGGTATTTTCTCGACTATTTCATTACCCCGGTAATGTGTCCAATAACCAGTGTTAACACCTCTAAAGACCGCATCGTCTGGCATTCCCCCGTTCGATTC
>QENJ01000226.1:24968-25989 GCA_013374505.1 Candidatus Methanophagaceae archaeon | reverse complement strand
AACAATACTTAACCTACACCATAATTAAATAGGATATTTGTTTAAGACACATGGCATATTTCAAAAGCGAAACGCAAAGAGCAAATTTCGTGCAGCGGGAAGAAGAACTATTAGAGCACTGGGACAAAGAGCGAACGTTCGAGCGCAGCGTGGAGCGCAGAAAAGACGGTGAACCGTTCGTGTTCGTGGAGGGCCCACCCACAGCAAATGGACTGCCACATCCCGGGCATGTCCTGACAAGAGTGGTGAAAGACCTCGTGTTGCGATACAAGACGATGCGCGGTTTTTATGTAACAAGAAAAGCGGGTTGGGACACGCATGGTCTGCCGGTGGAGATAGAAGTAGAGAAGAACCTGGGGATAAACACCAAAGGCGAGATAGAGGATTACGGAATCGAGAAATTCAACAAGAAATGCAAAGAATCGGTATTCAGATACGAGAAAGAATGGGTGAATGCCACGAAACGAGTGGGGTTCTGGGTGGACATGGATGACCCCTATATAACTTTTGATATTAACTACATGGAATCGGTCTGGTGGTCGTTAAAAGAGGTCTGGAAGAAGGGTTTGCTGTATAAAGGCCATAAAGTCGTGCCGTTCTGCCCAAGATGTGAGACCACATTGAGTAGCCATGAAGTCGCACAGGACTATCGAGATGTAGAAGACCCATCGGTTTATGTAAAGTTCAAATTGAAACAAGAACAGGATCTGTACCTGTTAGCATGGACAACAACGCCCTGGACTCTGCTGGGTAATATCGCACTTGCGGTTCATCCGTCAAACACGTACGTAAAAGTAAAATTAAATGCAGGCGCAAAAGACGAGACGCTAATCCTTGCGGAAGCGCGTTTGGATGCTTTAGATGACGATTACGAGATATTAGAAAGATTTGAGGGTAAAGCTCTGGAGGATCTGGAATATGAACGGCTATTCGAGTATGCCAAGGTCGAAGGTGGCGAAGCGCATGAAGTAATCACCGCGGAGTTCGTTACGCTGGACGAAGGTACAGGTATCGTGCATGT
>QENJ01000226.1:0-24958 GCA_013374505.1 Candidatus Methanophagaceae archaeon | reverse complement strand
ATTATGAAATCTGCCGCGAGAAGAAGCTGGGATTCTCACAGCCCGTGAATAGCGCAGGCCATTTTACGCAAGAGGTCCCGCCACTGGAAGGCATGTTCGTGAAGGATGCAGACAGGCTTATAATAGAATTGATGGAGCAGCGAGGTGTATTATACAAAGAGACTAAATATTTGCATTCCTATCCGTTCTGCTGGCGTTGTGGCTCGCCATTGTTATATTACGCACGTGAATCCTGGTTTATTGCAATGAAATCGTTGCGTGATAACTTGCTTGCAAATAACGAAAAGATAAGTTGGTATCCTGCACATTTGAAACACGGCAGATTTGGTAACTTCTTAGACGGTATTGAGGATTGGGCACTCAGTAGAGAACGATTCTGGGGCACGCCATTGAACATATGGCTATGCACCGAATGCGGAAAGGATTTTTGTGTCGGCAGCATAGAAGAGCTGAAGGCACGGGCAACGAATACTGTCCCAAACGACCTGCACCGACCTTACATAGACGAAGTGGTGCTTCGTTGTGAAGACTGTGGCGGCGACATGAGAAGGGTAAAGGACGTGATAGATTGCTGGTATGACTCAGGTTCTGCTCCGTTTGCGCAGTGGCACTACCCGTTTGAGACGGACAAGTTCCAGCAAAACTTTCCCGCGGATTTCATCACAGAGGCTATAGACCAGACTCGTGGTTGGTTCTACTCGCTTCTTGCGATTTCAACCGCCATTTTTGATGAACCGCCGTATCTAAATGTGCTCTCGTTAGGGCACATATTAGACGAGAAAGGCGTGAAAATGAGTAAGAGCAAAAGGAACGTGGTTGACATAACCGCGATATTCAATAACGAAGGTGCAGATGCGTTGAGATGGTATTTCTACACCGCAGGTCCGCTTTCTGATGATATTCGGTTCTCCGAACAGGGTATTTTAGAGAAGCAGAAGAAGTTCTTGAACACGTTCTGGAATTCTTACTTCTTCTTCGTCACTTACCCATGGATAGATGGATCATATCGCGGTGGAACACACTCACGACTGAAGTAATAGCGGCGATTGAACGTTTTGAGGTTCACGTAGCAGCGCGAAAGATAGAAGAATTTGTGGTTAACGACCTGAGCAACTGGTATATACGACGGTCGAGGAGACGGTTCTGGGTTCCGGAGGAGAACTTTGATAAGGACTGCGCATACTTAACGTTGCATGAGGTTCTTGTATCGCTCTGCAAATTATTGGCGCCTTTCGTGCCTTTCCTGACCGAGTACGTTTATCTAAATCTCGTGAGGTCCAGAGACGAGCATAAAAGCGTGCATCTCTGCGATTATCCTTCTCCTGATGAATCGCTTATAGATACCGCGCTGGAGGATTCGATGCTCTTGCTTTCGACATTGGTAGAGGCCGGTAGGCGAACGAGGTCGGATGCCTGTATAAAGATAAGACAGCCGTTACGCGAAGTCGTAATCGTGTGTAATGCAGAAAAGCACGATAAAGTGACGAGTCTGACGGCGATATTGAAGGATGAGTTGAATGTACGCGAAGTTACTTTAGTAGAGGCAAGTAGCAAGAGCGAGTTTGCGGCGGCGGAAGAATACAAACAAGCGGACGTGGATGAAGATACAACTTTATTCTTGAACACAGGGTTGGATAAAGAGCTGCTAGAAGAAGGTATGGTTAGAGACATCGTGAGAAGAATCCAGGGTATGAGAAAGGACATTGACCTGGAATATACAGCGAAGATAAGCATCATGTACGAGGGAGACGAGGCTGTAAAAGAGGCAATAACGAATCTCGCGGATTATATTCGTGAAGAGACGCTTGCGGTGGCAATTAATGAAGGTTTACCCTCGGTTGAGAGTGAGCAGATTTACGTGAAGACCTGGAAGATAGACAAGAAAGAGGTTCGTCTGGCGATAAAAACGGCATAACTTCCGGTTTATACTATATCTTCGTTATGCAAGTCTATCCATTCAACCCGGACAATTAGCTATTGCCCTTTTCCTGTTCCATTGTACAATATCTAATGCTGCCTCGTTTCAAGTTCTCTTTCCGTCTCTCTTGAATACCGAATTATGATAAAAAAACTATGATAGCAGTAAAATGCTTATTATAATAGTGAATGCAAAATAGGAACTGAAAGAGTGAGATAAGTTGGTGTTGAAGAAGAGCGGGCAGGGAAGAAGGGCGCATATAATCATACTGAACAGTGGCAAAACAGATCAGCCACTGCTTGAATACGGCGGGCGAGTGAAATGAAAACCCGAAAGGATTATATCTTATCGTTAGACGCGGATAGATGGCTATTCCACGCAGATATGCTCGTGGACAAAGCGCATGTAGTTATGCTAAAAGAGCGGGGCATAATAAAGAAGCAGGACGTAGTGAAGATTCTAAACTGTTTGAATAAGATGGATTCGGATTATTTCGTTGATCACGCCCTCCCCTCTTATGAAGATGTGCACACTGCGATAGAATCAGTGTTGATAAAGGGGATAGGCGAGGAGGTAGGGGGGAAGATGCATACGGGGCGGTCAAGGAATGACAAAGTGGCAACGAGCATACGACTTGCGCTTCGAGATGAGTTATTGGGCATCATAAGAAACGTAAACGAGTTGAGAAGTGTGTTACTAAAAAAAGCGAACGAGAATATTGATACGGTGATGCCGGGCTATACGCACCTACAACATGCACAGCCGACAATACTCGCACATCATTTCTTAGCGTATACAGATGCGTTTGCTCGTGATTTCTTGAGGATTATGCACGCATACGAGCTCGTAAATGTGAGCCCTTTGGGTGCCGCCGCATTCGCATCTACGGGATTCCAGATAGACCGAGAGAGAACGGCGAAACTACTGGGGTTTGATTCTGTGCTGGAGAATTCAATGGACGCAGTTTCATCGCGTGATTTCGCTATAGACGTGATTTCCTGTTACGCCAATCTGATGACCAACCTGAGCAGACTTGCCGAGGAGATAATACTGTGGAGTAGTTCAGAATTCAATTTCGTTCGTGTTTCCGTGGAATATGTGACGGGTAGTTCAATAATGCCGCAGAAACGGAACCCGGATTATGCAGAACTTATTAGAGCGCGAACCGGCACGGTTTACGGTTGTTTGATGAGCGTGCTTTCTATATGCAAAGCATTGCCATATTCTTATAATCGCGATTTGCAAGAGGTAACACCGCACCTTTTGACTGCAACTAATATCTCGGCGTCTTCGGTATCGGTGATGAAAAGCATAGTGGAAAAATTGGAATTGAACAAGGAAGAGATGGCGAAACAGGCACAAGTTGGGTTCACGACTGCAACAGAGCTGGCTGATACGATCGTACGCGAAACCGGCGTTTCTTTTAGAACCGCACATAAGCTCGTAGCGGATTTGGTGAATGAAGGTGTGGCGCTAAAGGCGAATAGGGGCGTAAGTGAAGTGCTTAATGAACTAGATGCTTTCTCTACACGTGCCATCGGTAAAAAACTAAGTGCGCGCGGGCTAACGGAGAAGAAAGTAACTGATGCTTTGAACATCGCGTCAAGTATAGAAAAGCGGAATATAAAAGGTGGACCGGCAAAAAGAGAACTGCGACGGATGATACGAGCGAGAAAAACTAATTTAGAGAAAGACGATAAACTGGTAGGATCGAAGGGCGAGAAGGTGCGAAAAAGCTTAGATGATTTGGCAAAAGAGGTAAAACGAAAGGCAAGGATCATAAATGTAATGAAAAGATAGCAATTCTATATCTACGTATCCACCTCGGATTCACGTAAGTCTTTAATCCGCCCGGGGGAACTCACAAATAATAATTTACCAGAACGGTATCATTTTCCAATGATTTTCAAGACACAGATTAACACAGATTTAAAGTAGTGTATTGATTTTTTATCGTATATAAAGTACAAGTTCTACTTATTTATGACGCAGTTTTACACGGATTTGATTTCTTCTGCGTTAATCAGTGTTAATCGGTGTCAACAATTAATTTTAGTTCTTTGATTTTGATTCAACCCGTAAAGCTTAATAAACAGGACAGTAGCGTCGGTGAAAATCGGTGAAATCTGTGTCTATGATATTTATCAAAATGGGTGAACTATTTACTGGGAGTTCCTCGAAAACCCTATTTTATTTGGACGCCACCAGCGCCTTTAGCATGAAGTACGGTACGCGAGGAACGAGCCACCTTATGTACGCTTTGTATTCCATTCTGCCGGCAACAATCTCAAGCCACTCATCTAAAACACTTTTGTTAGACGAAAGGAGTCTAAAGAAGATGTCAGGATATTTATTCATCAATCTGGTCAATCTTAGTGAATATTCCAAATCCTTTCCAAACGAGTTATAGCACGATCTTTTATAAGTATCCAAAGCGGATTTCGTGTAATTGTCGTTCTCATATGATTCTACAACTCTCTCTGCTGCTAATTTAGCTGAGATAAACGCATATTTTATTCCCTCGCCATAGAACGGGTCAACAAAGCCCGCGGCATCGCCGACTAGAATTAATCTATCCGAGCATACTTCTCGTTCATAGCCGCCATAAGGAATTAGGTGCGCATGCGTAGCGACATCAGTGCGAAATCCTAACGTTTCAAGGAAATGCGTAAATATCTTCCGGGGACTCTTCATGCTTGGAAGGTTTCCCGCAACACCCACAGAAAAATGCTTCGCCTTAGGAAAGACCCACCCGTAACCTGATTTAGTGAGCCCGTAATGAATATCAACAGCATTCTCTATGTACTCATCAACTTCTTCATTAGTAGCCGGTATGTCAGCAGCAATACAAAGTCCCAGCTCGTTGGGCTTATAAGAGTCGCGAACATGCTTTGAAACTATACTATTAACACCGTCCGCGCCAATAACTACCTTCGCATTGTACTTCCCTTTAGTGGTTTCCACAACTACCTTTGACGGCTCTGGTTTTATAGACGTTGCTTTTTCGCCTTCCTGAAGTACAACTCCGGCATCCACTGCTTTTGACACGATGTAGGAATCAAAGTTATCGCGCGATACGAGTATTGCCAACCGCGAACTCTTTTTTAGTTCTATCTGGCGATCTTTAAAATGAACCCGTACACCATAGCATTCTCGCTCTACCAACTCCTTTTCAATTCCAAAACCTAAGTGCGATAGTGCGCTTGTGGATACTCCGCCGCCACAGAGTTTGAACCGCGGGATAACGGCCTTCTCTAAGAGTAGCGTACTAAGTCCTTTCTCCGCACAAGTTTTACTTGCTATCGCGCCGGCTGGACCTGCGCCTACTATTATCACATCGTACTGTAGCATCTCTTTTTTATGGTGATGCGAGATATTCGCGTTGCGTGTGCATAAAAGTGTTTTTGCTATTATATTACTCTATGGCGGTCAACAGCGATAAAACAGCATTTCTTTCAGTTCTGACCAATTCACTTCGGTCATCACACACCCTGTCTTTGAGAGCACCATGCCCACCATTGGCACACCTTTTGATGTAACAGATCGCATTGCTTCGTAAAGGTCACAGTGGCATGCAACGCTCATAGCCGCCATAGGCCGTTTATCTCGTATCGCACGCTTAACGAATTCACCACCCGGAGCTATGCAAATACTTATACCACGTTCATCACACTTAGTTTTGATGTCCGCAATGCCACATTTACCACACGCTTTACAAATTATACCTTCTTGCGGTGAGGTCTTTGCCGGACATTCAAGGTTGCGGAGGCACTGAGGCAGGAACAATATCCGCTTATTCATTGGCGTCTTACCATACGTATCTTTGTAGATCGCATTAACCAGAGCAATGCCTATCTCGTCAATGATTACCGGGTTTATACTGAAGTACCCAAACAATAGCTTGGTGGGCTGATAAAAGAGGTTGAGCACAAATAGCGTGAACCGGGGGAATAGGACTCGTTTATAGATGACTAAACTTACAGCAACCAATATTATCGCGACAACCATGATAACGATGATTATAAAGAGTTCTCCTATTAGTTGGTATACAGAGGCAGGTATTGGGTCTATCATTTTGACGTTTTCATTTTACATTTGTTTAATATCTCTTCTATGTCCACCGTGGTATTAACGCAGCCATAAGTTGTTAATGGCACGCCCTGTGTTGGTGTCCCCATAAGTTTTGCATTTAGCATTCCTTCATGCAGGTTGGGATAACAAGCGACACCCACTGCAGCTTTTGCGCGGCTGTTCATGAGAATCCGGCCCGTGAATGTGCCACCCGGTGATATATACATCCGGACACCAAGTTCTTTACAATTAGCGTTTAGTTCTGCAATGCCGCATTTACCACAGTCCATACAATGGATCCCGTCCACCGGGTTCAGTTTAGCAGGACAGTCCGTGCTTCGGATGCACTGTGGGAGAAGCAGAACACGCTCTTCTAAGTCCGTAGCCACGAACTCGTGGTAGTTAATCGTGTTTCTTATCTCCACCGATACACGGTCTATCAGTGTAGGGTCAATCCGAAAGAACGAGAGCAATCTGCGCAACGGCTCGTAAAGCAAGCTTATTATGAACAACACTAGATTGGGGAATATTATCCGTTTTGTACGAATGATAAAGAAGCAAAAGAAGAGTGCTAATACTAAAAGGACTACAAATGCTATTGCTGCGAGTACTACTACTTTGCCTAAAGTTTCAACAACCATCGTATTTTGTTATATTTTTACAGGCGACACAAAAACGTTTAGCACAGGGAAAGGGAAAACTGTCTTGTTTTTAGCTTACTACTACAGTGTTTAAGTTGCAAAAACGCTTATAATATCCTGTCTTGCTATTATACCTGCCAATTTACCTTCAGAATCTACCACAGGCAGCCTGTTAAAATCGTGCTTGCGCATTAGCCGTGCCGCATCGGAGATAGAGTCGTCAGGAGAAATGGTAACCGGATTTTTTGACATTACGTCCTTCACGTATCCCTCAAATAGCGTGTTTATCTCATCCGGGATCTTCTTTACCTTCTTCATGTAGCTGGACATAGAGAACACAGGGAACGGATTAAGCGGGTCTATATCCGGAAATGGTATCGCAGCGGTTAAGTTCATGATGTCCGCTTCACTGATTACGCCAATAACCTTTCTCTGGTCATCAATAACCGGTGCCCCGCTAATGCTATTCGTTCTGAACGTTTTAGCCACGTGCGGTATTGTATCGCCGGGCTTTACTGCTATAACCTCTGTTATCATCAGTTCCTTTACTTTAACATTGGTCTTTGATTGCATTTATTTCCTCTGTTTAGTGCTCATAAATCGAAGCGATTATATCGGCTCGGGCTACAATTCCTACCAATTTACCGTCACTATCTACCACCGGTAATCTATTATACCCCGTGGTGTGCATAATCTGCGCGGCATCGTCAATTAAGGCATCTTGCGCTATGATTTCAGGTTCCTTTGACATCACGTCCTTCACATTCATCTTGCTCGCTTTTTCTATGTCTTGCTGTATATCGTGTATGTCCTCGCCAAATATGTGCATAAGGTCATGCACAGTAAATACAGACGTGTACCAGTGAAAATTGGTCAGTACCTTTAAAATATCCGCTTCACTAATCACCCCAACTATATCCTCTGTGTCATTGAGAACTGGAACCCCCGCTATTTTTCCCTCTTTTAATACCGTTGCAACGTCCAGTAATGTATCGTTCTCGTTTGCCGTGATTACCGCTCTTGTCATAATCTCTTCAACTTTCTCTTTCATTACGCTTACCCCTATATGTTCTTTCAGTAGTTGTGCTTATTAAATCTTTCTTATTGTATTTTGATGCTTTTGAACTTAGGGAACTCACAAATAATAAATTGCCCGAACTGTATCATTTTCCAATGGTTTTTAAGACACTGATTAACACTGATTAACACAGGTTTAAAGTTGTGTACTTTTTCAATCTTGATTCAACCCGTAAGAGCTTAATAATTCGGACAGTAGCGTCTGTGTAAATCTGTGAAATCTATGTCTACAACATTTATCAAAAGGGGTAAACTATTTATTGGGGGCTCCCTCACACACAAAAAAAAGCAGGGACTATGGCTTGACTGCGAATTCGAATTTGAGGCACCGCAGCTCCGCACACATTTCTGGCCGTTTTCGGGGGTGGTGATATGGGTCGTCCTCCTGCCTCTTGAAGCGGTCTCACAATTAAAAATCCAGGTAAAAAAGAAGATCCGATCTGGTTTTATAAACTATGAACGCTAGAAGTAAATGTATTATGGCCGCGAACTACCAGGTGATGACAACCGAGAAATTGATTGATTGTAGAGGACCTCGCGCAGTTTAAAGATCCTATGGCTATCAAGGAGATTGAACTGGCATTTACGAAAGGGCTGGTAGATGAATATTATATTGATTTAGTTAAAGTCAAGCGTATATATCGCACGCCCGATGACGATATGCGGTACCAACGTGACGATTGGGAGCCAATTGAACATTTCTCGCAGGAGAACATAGAGTATCTCTATAAATTGCATTGTGATGAGGAAAAGCAAACAAAAGAAAAAGAAGATTGGTCGAAATGATCCATGTCCATGCGGGTCCGGGAAGAAATATAAGAAATGTTGTTTAAGAAAAGATTCGCTTTAAAATCCTTCGGAAGTTCGATCTACAACTATCGTGGCGGCCCCGCTTTTTGGGTATTTCCGCTGGTTATAGCGGATTTTGCTCGTAGCAAAAAAAAAAAGTGCTATGAACAAAATATCACCACCTAAAAATAGTGGCTCCGCTTCATTTTATGTGTAAAAAACGAAAAGCATTTAGATATGCGGGGCATATACTTTAAGATATACAAAAATCCTGAAATATCAAAGAGGAGGCGATGATGACGGCAATTCGTACGGTAATCAGGATTATTATTTATGGGTTCACCAGGCGATCTAGCAGAAGAGCGCGCACGGTTCATGAATTGTTGCGGGAATAAAGATACCAAGAGCCAGGAAGGTATGATAATAAGGAGTTAAAAACATGGAAAAGGACGATGTTTTGCGTATTATCGAGGGAGTGGCAGGAAAGAAGCAAACTGAATTGGATCTATCCAGAAATCAACTGACGTCATTGCCGGTGGAGATAGAGAAGCTAAAGAATCTTACCGAGCTTAACCTATCCTACAATCAACTGAATAAATTGCCGGCGGAGATAGGAAAGCTAAAAAACCTTACCACGCTTAACCTATCCCACAATCAACTGACGACATTGCCGGCGGAGATAGGAAAGCTAAAAAACCTTGCCAAGCTTGACCTATCCTGGAATCAACTGACGACATTGCCGGCGGAGATAGGAAAGCTAACAAACCTTACCAAGCTTGACCTATCCTGGAATCAACTGGAGACATTACCGGCGGAGATAGTGGAGCTAAAAAACCTTACCACGCTTAACCTATCTGGAAATCAACTGAAGACATTGCCGGCGGAGATAGTGGAGCTAAAAAACCTTACCACGCTTAACCTATCTGGAAATCCGTTGGAATCGCCGCCGCCAGAAATAGCAGAACAGGGAATAGAGGCAATTTTTGAGTATCTAAGGCAGCTCCCAGAGGAAGCGATAGAGCACAATGAGGCAAAGATGATCTTGGTAGGTCAAGGAGACGTAGGAAAGACATGCCTCGCCAAACGACTGATTTATGATAAGTTCATAGAAGATAAAAGCACAGAAGGAATAGATATTTTGGAATGGGGGCTAACAGCACCCACAGCAGACAAGGAAGAGATAAAACTAAATGTATGGGACTTTGGAGGCCAAGAGATATATCACGCCACGCATCAGTTCTTTCTCACCAAACGATCACTCTATCTACTGGTTTGGAATGCGCGCAAGTCGCAGGATTATGAACATATTTACTACTGGCTGCATGCAATAGAGGCTTTCGGAGAGGACAGCCCGATAGTATTAGTGCTGAGCAAAAGGAACGAGCGGGACGATGATCTGAATATGAAAGAGCTAAGAGAGAAATTCCCGCAAATTATCGGCTTATATAAAATAGATAGCAAAGACGGAAAAGGGATTCCCGCGTTGAAGGACATAATAAGTGAAACCGCCTGGCACTTGCCGCACATGCGGACTCCCTGGATCGCGTCATGGTACAATGTACGAGAACGATTAGAGCGTGACGGACGGAATTGGATAGGGTACACAAAATTCAAGCGAATCTGCCAGTCAGAGGGATTGAATAACAAACAAACGGATATTTTGGATGAATACCTGCACGATCTGGGCGTCATTATTCATTTCCGTGATAGATTGGAACTGCGCAACATGGTGATTTTAAATCCAGAATGGGCAACAAAGGCAGTGTATAAGATTCTGGACACACATTCGATTTTAGATAGAGGCGGGATTTTATTGCACAGGGAATTAGACCAAATCTGGGACTCAGACATCTATCCGCAGGGTATCTTTTCAAAATTATTGGGTCTGATGAACAAATTTGAATTGGCATTTGAACTGCCAGATAAGAAGGGCCATCTGGTTGCGGAACTACTACCCAAAACAGAACCGGAATTTGGGTGGGATGAAACGAACAACTTGCGGTTTTATTATCACTATGATTTTCTACCTGCGGGAGTGATAACTCGCTTCATTGTACTTATGCACGAGGATTTGGAGGATAAACCGGATGGGACTCACTTATGCTGGCGCGAAGGCGCTGTCTTGCAACGGGAAGGTACACGTGCTCTTGTTAAGGTCATGCCACTGAAAAAACTGATTGAGATAAAGATCAATGGCAGCAGAAAACGGGAATTACTGGCTATCATTCGCAACCAATTTGACCACATTAATAGTACGATAAAAAAAGTAGAGGTTGCGCAAGAAATACCATGTAATTGTTCAGACGGGTGCACACATAAATTTGATTATATACAATTATTGAAGGCAGAAAACAAAGGCAAAGTAACTGTTGATTGTCCAGAGAGTTGGGAAGAAGTACAGGTTTCAGCACTATTGGACGGTTTTGTAGAGAAAGAAGAAAGAATGAAGGAAATAACCATGAGAGACATCTATATTATTGGACAAGGAGGGGCAATAGGTCCTGGCGCTCATGCACATGACATGGCCTTCAATCAAATATGGAACGAAAATAAAGATAAGATAGACCTATCGGAGCTTTCTAAGGAACTCACAGAACTTCGGTCAACGTTAAAAGAGGAAGCAACAGAACCGGGGCATGACATGTCTATTGGTGCTATCGCTTCTGCCGAAAGTTCAGCGAAAGAGGGTAATGGACCAAAAGCGCTTGAATATCTAAAAAAGGCCGGGACGTGGGCTTTTGACAAAGCAACTAAAATTAGTGTTCCGGTAGCTACTGCAGCATTAAAGGCTGCATTGGGATTATGACGGATTTATGTTTTTCCAAATAGCATGTATGTGTGTACGTGCACGAAACCCTCCGCACAAAAAATAGCCAAAAGAAGCTTGCTCCTCTATTTTAAGAACTGAAATGATCTCAGGATTTGTTAGAACTTCGGCAGTTGCAGCCATGGAAAGACCCTTGACCGTTTTCTGTATATCCACCAGGCCAGCATAATGCCAAAAAAGCTAGTTATTCCCCGTAGTGGGATGGTAGTTGATGGAACCAGTCCCTTACATTCAAGCAGTAGTAGTGCTTCTTCCCTGTTCATCGCCGCCGTTTTTGAGTCTGGAAAAGGCAGTTCACAATTAATAAATCTTCTTAGAAGAAAGAAGGGGCTATCAGGTCTTCCTTTTTTCTTCCAAATCCTGTAGTCTATCTAAGATAGCGTCCCTGTCAAAAGTGGCATTATCGAGCCCCAAACGATATATTCTCTCAGCTTTATCATAATCTCTCGGAACCCTATCATCCCGCTCGAATAAACAGTACATATCACCCCAACCGATATATCCCCAAGCAGATTCCGGAAACTCTTCTATTAGTTTTTCAAAGGTATCATCACCCTTTTCTATCTCAGAGAGGAAGAAATACGAATCCGCCTCTCCTCGCTTCATGTTCTCTATAACTAAGCTGTCCGTGTCTGGGAACATACGATAGAACTCACGGCAAAATTCCAGCCTCTTCTTGAAAAAACTTGTATCTTCTAACCCAGCATTCCACAATTCCATTTCTAAATGCTGACACCAGTTTAAAAGCAATTCTGTGCCGCTAAATGCCCTTTCCGCATCCTCAATGGAGCTCATATCAGAAGTGAATCGTTTCTTCAAATGTCCCCACACCTCCAGCCAAAGATTACAGCACTCTTCTAGTCTTCTTTCATCTTTAAGGTCATAGCCTCTCTGCATCATCTCATCTAAAAGCTCAGAATTTACCACATCGGGTGCCAATCTTCGCCACAGGACTATCGCAGCCATCCAAATGAAGTCTCTGTCAAGCCTTACGGCGGAACTCGGAATAAGACTCATCCAATGATCAGCGAGTTCTACAGCAGAATAAAACCTCTTCACGTCTACCAAAAACTGTTTTCTCCTGAAATCAACATCAAAATCTCTCAATTTTCTTATTATCGCGTTCGTTGAAAGCGTCTCGACCTTTTCTATACTCCAGTGATGTCTCATTGATTTTTTATGTCTTAACAACACTTATACCACCTTCTCCGCACCATTCGCAATCGCATCCTCAACAGATACCAAATCATTCATTACGAATATCCTTTCCTTTCTCATCATGATCAATTGAATTTTTCAGGATGGGTCCATACTTCTTAAACCGATCAATCTTTACTGTATAGGCAGAAGTGTCTTCAATCAGAACAGGTCCAAACCCTTTTTTCTCGAGATACTTCATTATCTTGTTCCTTGCACCAACCGAGCCAAGCTCAAACCGGTATTTCTCGCGATTATAGTATTCCAATAATTCACTGAAGATTTCTTTGTCTGCGAAGAAATATTTGAAGCACCAGATCTTTCCTATTTTGAAGAAAATTAGCTTCTTCTTTTTCTCGGGCTCTACTATTATATCGAATGTTGGAAAGCTCATATCCTTCTCCTTCATCTTATTCTTTCCACCTTCTCTTGTTGTATATAAAGTATAACTTCTACCTATTTAAGACGCAGATTTACACGGATTTACACGGATTTTATTTTTTCCTGTGTTAATCAATGTTAATTAGTGTCAATAATTTATTTTTTTTTGTTCGTGGCGCGGACCTGATAAAAAACCTTTCTTTCAAAAAGAAATTTTTAGCTTTACCAAAGAAATAATATACCTCATATACGAAGAGTGAGTAGCAATAATTCATGTTCTAAATAGAGAGAAAAAAATGGATACTGGAATAATCCTAGGGATCCTAGCAATTCTTTTAACTATTGCAGTCCCATTAGCGGCATTCATATACAGAAGAAGAAAGCTTCTAAACTCAATTTATGACGTCAAATGGAAAAGCACAACGAAATCAAAACCAAAAGAAGTGATGGGGGAACGAGGCTCTCCAAATACTGGATTCCACGATTATTATTCTGAGAGACAGTTCAAAATGATGCGTTATTACGGTGCATATTATCGTAAATGGAAATTAAATAGGACGATTGGGACAAATCTCTGTTTTAGCTTAAGGAGCTCTAAATTTCCTCGAGTGGTTCTGGCGCTGGAGTTGCGATTGGCATTGCTGTGGAATCCATATCCCTATTACGCCTGAACTCTGCGTATACTGGATAATGGTCCGATACCGCAATCGTTTCATTTACTGTTAATCCATACTCTATGTCATACCTGAAAACACCGGATTCACCACAGAAATCAGGGACTGTTTGATTCGTGATTATTATACGGTCATAGGTGTAATTAGTGGATTTTGTGGTAGTGTCCAGGCTGTTGTTTATGCACCAGTAATAATCGCTGCTGTTCATCGTAGAAGCGGAATCTTCATTGAAATACGACCCGTCTGCATTCAAGTCGCCCAAAACAATAAAGTCCTGCTCGTCCGGATACGTGCGTTGGGCATATTTAACCACATCCTCAAGTGCGTTTATCTCTTCTGTTGCTTCATCGGGGTCGGTGTGAATTACAATAAGCGTAACATCGAAATTACCATTGATTGCTCTGAAAGATGCGATATACGGCTCTCTGTGGAATGGATCAGTACCTGCCGGTTCAGGATATGTATGCGATGTGCCCGTCAGTTCAACTGTCTGATTGTTATAAATGTAAGCATACTGTTCTTTACTGATAGTGCGCCCCAACCGTTCACTAACAACATAAACATACTGTGAGTCGTTGGCGTTCACGAAATCGAGCATTGCAGGCAGTGCGGTTTGGGAAGCATCCCTGATTTCTTGTATAGCAACGACATCATAAGTACGAATAATTTGCCCCAGTACAGCCATGACTTCCGGCTTTGCCGCTTTGCTCTTTCCGAATACCTGTATGTTGAATGCACCAATCCTGACTGTTTCCTCATCTGAGACCTGTATGTCGTCTAAAACAGGTGGTGGTGAGGGTGTTGGAGTCTCTTCGGGAGCCATTGGCTCTGGAATGGGTGTAAGTGTCTCTTCTTCTATGCACCCTGCAAACATCGCTACCGCTACCACCGCTGCGATTGCTATTAAACTTACGATGGTTCTTTTTTTCATCCTTTTGTGAGATGGTTGTGGCACGTTTACCTGCGTTAGACTTGTTGCAGAATAATAATCCGATGGAAAAACTAACCCCCTACTACTCACACTTCCGGTTCAGTGACACATCCGATGATAATTCCACAACCCACATGAACTCAACATGGATTTACTTAAAAGAATCTTTTTGTTCTTTTATTCAATGTCTCGTTTTTTTCTTGTGCTTTTATACAGCTTTGGTTGTAGTACCGACAAACAGGTAGATGGAAAGGTGCAGGGGGGGGGGTGATAAATAAAACTACCGCTCTGCAGCATCACCTTTCAATCAAGACCGCCCCGCCTTCTTTACCGCAATCAACTCCTCATCTGTAACCCCTTTTTGCCCTTTTTTTCCAGTCGTCTAAGATATGTCCAAAAAAATCCGCGGGTGCATCTACCGCCCAATCCTTGTACTCAGAGGTTGAATCATTCTCGAATTTGCATATCCCTTTCAATATACTGATGCAATAGTCCTTTGCTTCTGCAAACATCGAGAGGTTCTGGTATTTCTGCATCTCGTCTAAGAACGGCTCTAAAGCCTCTTCGAACATCTGAAACGCCACCTCGTCCGGCTCTACGTAGCCAGAGTTCTCGTACGTCCGGAACGGTCCCAAAGTTCTTCTACTTCGATGCTGTCCTGATCAAAATAGACGTCATCGGCGATGTCGTCTATATCCATGTCACTCAGATATTCGACGAGAGAGTGTATATGTCCGAAGGACGGGTGAGTTCCTTTTAATAAAATTGTTATAGATTTTCCCTTATTTTTTCCTTTTCATAGTCAATTAGTTCGGAAGTTTCAATTAATTCCCTATTTCTTATTTCATCTAAAACCTTGTCTTCATTCAAATCTTTGGATATTTTGTTTTCTAATTTATTTATTGCCGATTTCGGAACTCCGTATTCCACAAGAATTGATAAATTTTTCCTTACAAAGTCATTTTCAACTTGATTAGCGTAATATGCATAATTACCTGGTTCTAAATTATTCTTTTCACAAACATATTTTTGTAATTCATTCATTACATTAAGCCATTTTGAAACTTTATAATGAAACCAATGTCTTAATATCTGGAAAGCATCTCTTACTGCTTCATCAAATAATTCACTATCATCCATTGGCATAAATTTTTTATAAAAATTGTACTTTTTGTATTCTTCACCTTTCTTGTATCTCCTTTTATCTTCGCGATCCATACTTTGCAATTTCCTTTCGACTGTCGGTTTTAGTTCTTTGCACTCCTCTCTTCTTTCTTTATAAAATTGGAAAGTATTTTGTACTAAAAAATCAATGCTCTGATTTTCTTTTCCCCCATACTTATGTGTTACAGTAATTAACTTAGGTAAAGTCATAGGTCTTGTCGTCTCTCCTTCTGTAATTAAATTATCCCACGCCAAAGACAAAACATATTCTAATTGGTAGTATCCTGGAAAACCATGCCAAAACAACAAGTCATATTTATCATGAATATCTCTTTTAAGTATTTCTAAAATCCTTTTTTGCCCTTCTATCAAAACTCCATTATTTTTAAACAATTCTCTTTCTTCGGAGGGTATTTTCTTGAGCTCTGTATATTGTTTGCTTCTTTTATTCCTGACATCCTTTTCATCTATATGAATTAGAACTTCATCACGAACCGGATTTTGTTCAAAAAACGGTATATCAACGATAATTTGTTCTCCATCAGGTGGCTTATTGAAATTAAATATTCTTCCGATATAATGTATCATCATTCTTCCAGATCTTCCTTTAATATTACTGTAATCAAAAAAATCTATTGGTTTTTTATATCCTTTAGTGTTATCAAAAAACACAACATTCTTTGCACTTGTATTTACTCCTTCAATGATTGTTGAAGTGCAAAAGAGATATTTTAATTTATTGTCATTGAAATAATGAATAAATGAAGAGGTGATATGTTTTTGTAGGGCGCCATCATGGATTCCAATCCCATAATTTAAACAATTTATAACTCCCCATTTATCGCTAACATTATTTTTTATCCATTCAATAATGCTTAGTTCTTCACTTTTTGGTTCAATATCTTGTTTTACTAAATAGTCGCAAAACTTCTTCGATAAATAACGTACTCTTGCAGGAGATGAACAATAAATAATCGTTTGTTCATTCTTCAAATTTAAAAGCAATTCAAACAACGCATTTTCTTTTTTTGCTTTTTTAGAACCTCTTTCCCCAAACTCCTCAGAAGACCTGTCAATTACTTGATTGTCCACTAAAGAATATCTTGTTTTAACAAATTCTGCATTGTATTTTTTTGCAAAACCTTCAGAAATAGCACCAATATTCGGACCAAGCAGATAAAATTTACTTTTATGTTTATTTACTAACAAATTAAAAGCAATGTTTAAAACATCTGATCTTTCATCATCTCTCTTCGCACTTAATTTATAAAATTCATCTATAACGAAGAAATCAATTTTGGGCAATTTTAGGTGGTATTCCCAGACTCTTTCAGCAGTAAGTATAAATAAATTGCCTTTTTCATTTGAAGGCTCTTGAGATGTTCTTACAATTATTTTATAATCATTTTTATACTTTTTTAGCTTTTTTCTTGTTTCATCTAAAAGGGCAAGTGTTGGTTGTATAACTACAATATTTTTGTATTTTTTACTCGCTATAACTTCTTCTATCAAGACACTTTTTCCAAAACTTGTTGGAGCACTAACAATTAGGTTTTTTTCACTCTTTAAAATATCATTATGAATTTTTTGTTCTTCATGAAGATATTTATCCCCCAAATTATCCGATTTATGAAATTCTTTTCTAATTTCTCCGGCTGTGTTTTTGAAAACGAGTTTATTTTTTTCTTTTTCTAAGTAAGGATAAAAACCTGCGGCTTCAATTAAATCAGTCCACATTTCACGAGTTGATTCATCTATTTTACTCCAATTATCAAGGATGTTTATAATGATTTTTTCTTGCTTCATGCTCGGTTTCTGGATTTCTTAGATATTTTGAGCAGATTTGAACATATTTGAAACTTTTATCCACAGATACAGATCCAGAACTTTGGATCTCTTCTATGATATCGTCTGTTACCATGTTAACTCCACTGTTGATTATATAACTTCGTGTGTAATCTCTTTACTAATTCTTTTTTACTAGGAACAGGAAAAAGCATTAATACGATATTTAAATTCGTTTTAACAGGCTCGCCCTCTTCAACCTTCTTTTTCATACTCTTTAGTTGTTTATCAAAATACGTTTTCAACTCATTAATCTCTTTCTCATAATCTTCAATAAAATCTTCCGTTTCTTCATTAAAATGATTATTGAAAACATCAGAAGTATAAGTACATAAAAGAGGAATCGTAACTGAATCTAAGATATCTTGTAATTTGTTTTTTTCATCTAACAATTTAAACCATTGTTTTTTTTCTTCTAAAAATCCGTTATACTCTTCAAAAGTGTTTTTGTCTTTATAATCTTCTGGCTTAATAAAAGAGGTTTGTTTTTTAGAAATGAGTGCAAACTCTCTTCTTAAAAAGTCTCTTTTGAAATGATTTTTTATATCTTTTATCAACTCTCTAACTCCAGTTTTTCCACAATTGTATAATTTAGACTCACCCAAGTATAATGACCTTTCTGAATGATTTAAAATAGAAGGGCCAATATGTACGGCATCAAATCCATGTACCGTAATCCCATCCGTATCTTTAAAATGAATTTTTGAAATTAGTGGTACTGTTTCTATAAAATCTCTAAGTAATAGGTGAAGGATAACTTCTCCGAATTCGCCACGCTTTAAATGTTTCTCTTCAGTATCATCAGGCAACTCAGAATCTTTATCAACATACACCTTTTTAACTTCTTCAAATATTCCTTTTTCACCATTTGGTGTTTGTGTCTTGATGCCATAAATCGATTTTGCAGCTTCAACTAAAATTCTTCTATTGTACGAGTTTGACAAAATCCCTTTATGAAATCCAAAAGCAAAGTCAACAATTACATCTAATATTAGATCAATCAATTCATCATATCTATATTTTCCAAAATCAAATCCTACAAAATATGTTTTTATATCTGCTTCTGATATATGTTGAGTTATTACTTCTTCCGAACCAAATGGCGTTTTTTCTGTCATAATAATGATGAGATATTGTATCTTTAATACGCTTATCAGAATCCCTTTTTCGAAGAAAAAGACAATATGTCCAAATGACTGGAACTCTCTCCTAAGAAAAGAATGAAAATTTTATTGAATATAACTTCGTTATATCCGAACTCATGTTCGCTTATCCATCCCTACGATTGAAACATCACAATCACTTATAGTATAAACATGAGCAACGTAGGTATATAAGACTATCGCTCAACATCTCTCCTCTCAAACCCCAACGCATTCCTCACATCCTCCAATTCTTCACCCGTAATCCCATACAATTCCGCAACCGCCTTATCAATTCCCTCCTCTACTTCCCTCAATTTTTCTCCAGCCTCCAACTCCTGTCCCTCGTAATACCTTTCCGCCAACCCATGCGCCCTTTTAGAAAGCTCAGAAATCCTCAGATGCCTCTCATCCTCATTCTCGTACTTGGGCACCCTAAAATGCTTAATAACAGAAGGCGTACCAAAACCACGCCCCGCAGATGAATAAGACCTCACACAAAACCTGATCAGCGCGGAATTCAAAATCGCACACACATAATGCGCTTCCGCGTCACTCGTAAACGGAATTCTACAAATACGAACGTGTTTTGTGATTAAGTGTTGCGTGATCTTCTGGTTTACTAAACCAAACAATTACCTTTTTATTACTTTGTCTACTAACCAATAGACAACGAACATGGCAGAGAACATCGGCAGTATTATAGTAAAGGGGTTAGACACATGGAAGAGCAATTTGAATATCTGCCTTCCGTTTGTGTTTAGCTCGGTACTAACATTCGTAGTAGCGGTTATAGTCATAGGTAGCGCAACATTCCTGTCAGGAACGCCATTCCGTATTGATCTATCGTACTTAACAAAACTCGGTGGCGTATCGCCAGATTTTATTCCACAACTTCCGTTACAATTACTTCAAAGTATAGGTGCAATCATCCTCTTTGTGATTTTAGGGTTGATAATAAATGCGTTTTTCGCCGCCGGTGCGATTGGCATGGCAAAGGAAGCGATGGAACGTGAAAAAGCAAGTCTTTCGGACATGACCGCCTATGGCAGACGTAAATTCGCCAGCATGCTCATTGCCAATATACTCGTGGGTTTAATAGTCCTTGCAGGAGTTGCATTCTTAATCCCCGGCTTCTTAGCCATTATCCCCTATATGACGGTACTAAAATGGTTTATGTTAGCTTATATGGTAATTGTAAGCATAATGTTTGCACTTACACCTTTTGCCGTGGTCATAGGCGATTTTGGCGCGATAGGTGGCATGAAGAAAGGCGTAAAACTATTCTGGACACATAAACTTGACGTATTTCTACTTGGACTCATCGTGCTTGTGATAGGCCTGGTTGTGAGTTATTTAACCAGTTTCATACCGTATATTGGCCAGTTGATAAATATAGTCGTATCTGTCACATTTATTCTGCCTTTAACCGTTTTATGGTGGACCAAATTGTACATGTGCATGACCGCACCCCGTAGACTCGATGGTTTTTAGCGGCATAAAGTGTGCGGGAAGATGCTTCACTCGCCCGATGTGGCATAGATTTCATACGGCATTATCTTTTTATTCACTTTCTTCTTTCCTTTTAACTTACTCACGAGGTCGGCTGCTTTCTCCTTATTCTCTCGCTGCTTCAACCGGTCCATTATGTGCACCATCTCTTTTTCCTTCCCGGTGTCTCGGTATTCCGCCGTCTCTTCCTTTACATAATCCCCTTCTGCTACCTCTTCCTCTTCTAAGTCCTCTTCTTCCTCTTCCATTCCGTCAAAATCCATCGCATCCACAACCATTTTTATTCAACCCCCAATCCGTTTGCACCTATTTTGTACTATAAACTATATTCGTTCTTTGGTAAAGCTTTCTTTTTACAATATTAACAGATAATTTTAGTGGGATATAACTTCTTCGCAACTGCCAAACAGTCCGCTAGTTCTTGGCCATCCATAATTTCGTCTCCCATCTCGTCCTTGTTCAACATAAACGGTTCATCTAATATTACCGTTGCCGCATTAAGCTGCATCGTGGACCAGCTAATACTTCTCACTTCTGACCCATACTTTTTCAGCATCGCAACCTTGAAATAATCCCTCGTCTGCTCCGGTGCATTATTCAGTGCGTACTTCACCCGTTGCGTGAATGAAGCCCAATCCACCTGCGGTAATTCCCGTTCCGCAAACGCAAGCGAGTCCTTCGGGTTGAATAGGCAATAACTTTTTATAGCTCCTTTTTCGCTATCACTAAGATAAAACGACACATTTTCATCCAGTAACGCATATTGATTGCAGATGCTTATTCCGTCAGATGCACTTTTCGGCTCATAATTCACAAGCAGCGCTAATTTCGTCACCCAGTCTATACCATCCACAAACTCTTCTATTCGCCGCGATTCTAACTTATCTATCAACCTCTTTAAAGCTTTCAGCCCTATCTCGTCCCATTTGCTTTCTTCACCCGTATCTTCTTGCATCCGCTCTATCGCTTCGATATAATACCGTAAAATGGCTACCGCATCCGTCTTCTCACCGGTCTTTAGCTTTATCTGCCACTCACATTCCTGTGTATCCTGCGCTATATCCTTGAAAGCCCTCACAGGGTCTTCTAGCTCGGGTGCATCATCCAGGAAGCCCGTTTCAAAGGCGCAAATTACCAGTGCCTGCGCTATATCCCGCATAAAAATCGCGTATTCCGAACGAAGCCCTTCGTAATGTATGTCATGCAGACGCCAGTACCGCCTTGCTGCATGAGGCTGGTCTCTCGTATTCAAGATGCCTCGATTCCTAGTAGTCGAAAGGGAAGATTTTTGATGCGTAAACATTGCTCTTGGTGAAATAACGAACTTCACGCCTTCTTTACCGACAAATCCGCCAGAGACAACATCTCCTGCTCCTGTGAACAGAATTCGCGTGATTATCCAGGGTATCAGCGATTTCTCTACTCGAGTCCAATCCTTGCACGCCTCCCGCAATGTCAATATATTACCATGCGTGGCGTATGTATTTGTCTTTATAACCCCTCGTTTTACCCTCTGCAGACCTTCTGTAACCGTAAGATTCGCAACATTATTTTTATGCGCAAATACTTCCTTCTTTAGCGCGGTACTCGCTTCCTTCGCGGCCATAAAAGCGTATATCTCTGATGCTTTGTCGTATGCTATAGCGTCAAACGGGTTATTGTAAGAAGGCGTGGAGATCTCAAGATGGTCCATATCGTTATAAATCCGGCAACCGTTATTACCAAAGGAAGACGTTATTTTCGACTCGTGTACTTCCTGTGATACCTCTGTCACTGTATCCCAAACAACATCACGTGAAAGAGCACTCCGTTTTAATCCTTGAATCGCAGCATTAACGAGCATAGCCGGATTTAAATTCGCCTTTGCACTCACAGGATATTCCTGCTCTATTCCCCTGATCTTACTCTCGGTGCCCTTTGTGCGTTCCTTCATTGTCTCATCCCGTGTAGCCGCTTACCCGCTTTATAACTCCTCATCTTCACTTAGCCGCTCTTCTTTCCTTATCTCTTCTATCTTCTAATTTGTCATTCGCGGTTTTGAATATCATCCTCACATTCCGCTCGGATTCCCCGAGCCACATGCTGAATAGCTCTCCGGCACCAACCTTCACGAACTCGCAATTGGGCAATGCAGACGCTAACGCTTTTGCGCACATCGTCTTTCCACATCCCGGCGGGCCGTACATCAGTATCCGCCTCGAACGTTCCCCATATTTTGCATAATCTTCGGGATTTAGCATTGGTAGAATGATACTATTTATTAACTCCTGTTTCACGCTTTTCAAGCCGCCGATGTCGTTAAAGCTAACCTCGGGACTTTTCGTAATCTCATAGTGCGAGAATTCCTTCGCCGTATAACTCTTGATTATGTCAGAAGTACCTGGCAGAAGTCCTACTTTCATACCCACTTTTATCTTATCTTTCTCGTCTCCTCTCAGCCGTTTATAGATCTTACTACGTCCTTTTCCTGTTGAAATCTCGCCTATCCAGCCCTCATCATCCTGCCTCAAGTCCTCGATCTCGCCCACCTCTAAGTCAACCATTCGGTCATATATTTTCGTGATACCGATGGTAAATCCACTGGGGCTACTCCTATCCGGGATACGCCCTATAAAGACATATTTGCCCTCTTTCAACTCTGATATTTCGTTATTGCTAAGTGTACCATAAGGTAAAGCTTTTAATGCACCGTTTAAATTCACAATAGCGCTCTCTTCGGTTTTCTCCACCACGAACCCACAGTCTAACGGCGGTGCTCGTGATTTCGAGACGAGTTTTTCAAGATCCTCTTTATATGCTTCGGTCTCCTCGTATTTTCTCATCAGCCGCCTGTACTCGCTCTCTAAACGTTCATACTCGTATCTTGGAATGTATTCCTCCTCCGTTTCCATTTTTACCCCTCTTAAAACATAAGATTTGGATTCATAAAAAGAAAAGTCTCGTATCTTCAATTATATAATTATATTTATTGTATATAGAATTGATAGATTAACTAAAGCGGAGGACAAAAATGAAAGAGGAGAAGAGAAAAATACAGCTCACCGGTGGTTCTACTTATACCGTCTCGCTGCCAATAAAGTGGGCGAGAGAAGTGGGTGTGAAACAGGGCGATGAACTCACTCTAATTCAACGTGCTGATAATTCGCTTGTCATAACGGCGCGGAAGGATAAAAAAGAGCAGGTAAAATGTGCTGAATTCGTCCTGTCCGAAAAAGAAAGCTTTGAGTGTAACTTCCGGTATCTCATCTCTTATTATCTCGTGGGATATGACCTCGTGAAGCTATTAGCCCCTCATGGGTTCGAGGCAGGGGCAAGGAAGAGGATAAAGGCAGAAGTAAGGAAAAGGTTGATAGGCATAGAGGTTGTAGAGGAATCGTCAAGGGAGATAGTGCTAAAAAGCTTCTTGAAATACGAGGATTTTACGCTGCAAGATGCGATACGGAGTATGTCAAAGATTTTATTGTCAATGCAGGAAGACGCTATTGCTTCTATTGATAAAAGCAAGCCAAACCTTGCGGAGGATGTTATAGAGCGCGATAACGAGATAGATAGATTTTATTTACTGATTGTGAGGCAGCTCAAGGCAGCGATGAGCGATCCCGAACTGGCGAAGAAGATAGGTCTGGATCGGCAGCGTGATAGCTTAGGATACCGGATAATAGTGAAGAGCATGGAGCGGATAGGCGACCACATAGTGAACATAGCGGAGAGATCTAAGGCTATGACCTCTCAGGTAGGGGACAAGAGTTTGGATAGCATAAAGGCGATTGGTATCAGTACTAAAGACATATTCAATAAGACACTGGCTTCTTTATCTGATAGGAATATAGAAAAGGCGAATGAAGCGATAGAAGATGCAAAAACGTTGACTAAAGAAGTAGAAGTGGCAAATGAGCGAATTCTGGCAGAAGAACGAGGTAGTGCAGCCAAAATACCGGCTCTTTCTACATTAGAGAGTTTAGAACGAATAGCGAAGTATTGTGAGGATATAGCAGAGGTAACAATAAATATGGGGATAATGGCGGCGGGTGAACCGGATCTTTGAGGATATATTTAACGAACTGCGAATCCTACTTTATTCGCTATACATCCAGCAATTTTACGAACTCATCTGCTGCAGTTTTCAGTTTGCCATCGTGATTCACTATTATCTTCACGGCAGCACCGGTAAGGCAGGAATAAGCCATTGACATTGCACGGTTCATGAACTGATGCTCTTCTATATCGCTTTTCGCTTCTGCGTCTCTTTTCCGGGTCTTGTCCTTTTGCCTTCGTTCGAATATCTCTTCCGGTGTCGCTTCGATCAACACTAACAGGTCGGGATTCAATTTCCGTAACACGTATTCGGGTAAGCCTGGGAAATAGCCGCGTGGTGTCTTTATCGTACAATGCGTGTCAATGATGAGGTCCATGCTTTCTCGCCACTCCGCGATTTTGTCACAGGCGTGCATCTGAATCTCACGCTGCTTTTCGACTGATAACTTCCTCATCTCATCTCTATTCTTTACCTGCCCTTTTTCTATTGCGGTTTCAAACATTACATCTCCGTAGTTCTTAGGCCTGAATTCTGATTCGACCGCGCCGCTTTTATTCTGCAACTCCAGTGCTTCGTTTATCACCGTTGACGAACCCGCTCCCGGCATTCCCGTTACAATAATCAAAGTCATTTTTTTTATATTTTCCTCCTTTCTCTTTCGATAGCTAGCGTATTGCAATAATAATGTATATATTGTAATATCTATCTTATAGTAGCTCACCGACTGTCCCACGAAAAATCACAGCTCCTTAG
>QENJ01000225.1 GCA_013374505.1 Candidatus Methanophagaceae archaeon | reverse complement strand
TTAGCCAAGAGGGCGTTGTTGGGTAAGGATTTTAGTCGTGCGGAACCCCAGGTTGCTGTCTGATGAAGCGGCGGAAACGAATCATTCATCGTCAAATATAAACACTTCTTCTATGTTTGAGTTTAAAACCTTTGCAATATCATAAGCTAATTTAAGAGAAGGGTTGTATTTGCCCTTCTCCAGGAATACAATTGTTTCTCGTCGTACACCCACTTTTTTTTTGGTGAATCTTCCTGTGTCAGATAGTATCGCGCTCTGAGCTCTTTCATTCTCGTTTTCATAGTAAAAAATCGATATTTCTCTTGCTTTTCACATAATAATACGCGCCATTCATTGCGCATCACCTTTCCGATCATAGTAGAGCAAAGAAACAAGACACACAATAAGAGAGCCACCAGAAAGAGCCACAAATGTAGGTCCAAACAATTCAACACTAAAACTTTTTAGAAAAAGTTTTATCAAAAAACAAACTTTCTTTGGGAAAGAAAGGTTGTGTGGAAATCTGTGAAATCTTGTGGTTAGCTAAACAATTATCAGATTTTTAATAGAACGCGAAACGCTCGTCCCTTCTACTCGTTTCGTGGGTGCTATCGCATTTGCACAACAGTATCAAAACAAAAACCGAAGTATTTATATGTGCTTTGAACATACATTATTTTTAGATGTCTTCCGAGATGCCTAAATGTAGGATCATTGTACTTACGAGGTCTATCAACCCGGACTTGGTTGATGTGTATTTAGAGGCTGCAAAAACGGGCTTTAACCTCTGTAAGCGTTTTTAGAGGTTGCCCGGAAGTCGTAATAAACAGGGATGGTGTACAGACATGGAAACCAAAAAGAATGCAAGTAAAGAGCACGACCTGGATGCCTACGTGCGTATGCTGTCTTTGGCAGACCTTTTGCGAGAGCCTGTTATTCTATCGGCGATCCGGATGCTGAAGCTACCTTCAGGAAGCCGAGGCCTGGACGTAGGATGCAGGGCAGGCCACCATACTTTGCGGTTGGCAAAGGCGGTGGCACCTGCGGGACATGTCTCCGGGCTTGATTTGTCACCTGAGCTTCTGGTTCACGCAAGGGAACTAGCAAATAAGTCCCGATTCTCGGAACACGTTTCCTTTCAGGATTGGGACATGAACAAACTTCCCTTTGACGACAACTCTTTCGATTGGGTATGGAGTGCAGATACTATATGGATCGGACCCAAGGGCTGTTCGGCTGGAGCCTCTTTGCCGTTGATAAAAGAACTAACGCGAGTAGTGAAGCCGGGTGGCTGCGTAGCCATCCTTTTCTGGTCTTCGCAAAAGCTACTACCGGGATTTCCGCTATTGGAGGCACGGCTCAATACGACCTCTCCTGCGATCGCCCCATTCACCAGGGGTATGAAACCTAACTTCCACTTCTTATGCACGCGGGGCTGGCTACGAGACGCATACCTGGAGAACTTGGTTGGCCACACATTTGTAACGGATTTTCAGGCACCGTTAAGTGATGACATCCGTAGCGCATTAACGGCACTATTCCAGTCATTCTGGGGGAACGCGCAATCTGAGGTGACACCGGAAGATTGGGCGGAATTTGAACGGATCTGTCAGCCGGAGTCACCCGATTTTATTTTGAATCGGTTGGATTACTCTGCCTTTCTTACCTATTCGCTATTCCATGGTAAGGTTGTCAAGGAAAAAAATGATTGACTCAGATACGTAAGTATGTGAGGCTCAGAATTTGTTGTTTTATTAGCGAACTTACAGCAAGTGTCATTCTACAATATGAGCATATATTTATTTAAACTCCGGTTACAGTTCGCTACACTCAAGTGTACGCTCGGCGAACTTCGTTAAATCGCATCTCTTATACAATAAGATACCTCTGGCTCTTCGCTGTTTTGTATGGGTAACTCAATATCCCTACTATCCGCTGAAGCAGATTACATGAGGGGCATGTTGAATGTCAAGCGTCCGTAGTTATCAAAATCTACAAGAGTTCATAACCAAGAAATATATCCGATAGGATGATCATAAGTTTAGATTTTAACACCATGTAACCGCATAAACAAATTAGTCATAGTATATCGGTCGCTTGCGGTAAAGTGGAGCGACCGATATACCTTTATGAACCTAACTACCTGCACACATACCGTTGAATTAACTCACTGCCCGGCAGGATAAGTCCTATTTCTCTCGAAATTATCCGCTTGAAGTTTTCTTCCTCTTCGTTCCAGAAAACATCAATGCGGCTACCGGACTTATCCTGCCTCTCTTTGCTACATCTGGGAGTTCCCTCAACCCTTTATGAACATCATAGCAGTTGGTATAGAGTTTATAGACCTGTTTGCAAAGATGAACTCATTTTTGTTCTTCGTTTATGTCACGTTTAACCGCCTAAGAAGCTCTCTCACAATTACCTTGCCAACATTTTCAATCCTTCCTTTTAGATTTAAGGCTATATCAATCCGCCTTTTTCTTCTGATTTTGGATTATTTGGCTGCCACTTACCCTCATCTACCCACATGAAATAGCGAAGACCCATACCTCTGGTCCAATGTGTAAGGGAACACCCAATACATAGTTTACCCAAAATGCCTGCCCATGATAATGTCAGATTAACCGCAGAGTTCATGGAGAACGCCGAGAATGTAGATTTTAGAATAAGGATACTTGCATCCGAACAGCTAAACATCCACGAAAGACAAACCCACCTGCAATCACCGCACCACATGAACCGATGTGGCTTTAAATGACACGTAGACCTCCGCCCCTATTCGCAGCCCAAGCCGTTCACGCGATTGCTTCGTAATAAGCACGACAATCGAATTATCCAGTCTTACACGTGTTAACGGGCCCATATCATTTATCTCATTTATTCGCCCTTTCAAACAGTTCCTCGCACTGCTCTCTTCCCTGCTCCCAGCTAAAATTATGTCCTCTGGTCGTATGAACACTTTCACCTTACCCTCGCAATAAGAAGAAACAGCGAATATGTTTGCGCCTGTATCTACTTCTATCTCGGCAACGCCACTTTTGTTATCCCGGACAGTCCCGCTAAGTATGTTCTCCACACCCACGAAATCCGCTATAGCCTCGTTTAAAGGTTTGTTAAATATCTCGAACGGCGTGCCTACCTGCAGTATCTGCCCGTTCATCATCACCGCCACTCTATCCCCCAACACCATCGCTTCTGTCTGGTCATGCGTTACATGCACCATTGTAATATCTAATTCCTCTTTCACCCGTTTCAGTTCTACTCTAAGATACTCGCGCGTTCGGCGGTCTAAAGCAGCCAAAGGTTCGTCCAGCAGTAATAGCGACGGTTCAACAGCAACCGCACGGGCAATTGCAACTTTCTGCTGCTCACCACCGCTTAGTGTAGTGGGATACCGGTGCGCAAGATGCGATACTCCCAGCCAGTCCATAATCTCCGCTGTTCTCTTCTTATTCGCGTCCGAAGATGCGGATTTTTTCAACTTCAACCCAAATTCTATGTTCTCTTCGACAGTGAAATGCGGGAACAGAGAATAATCCTGATAGATAAAGCCTACCCTTCGTCTTTCCGGTGCAAGATTCGTTACGTCCCGCCCTCCAATCCTGACGTCGCCACTGTCCGGAATGTGGAACCCCGCGATTGTTTCCAGCAGCATCGTCTTGCCCGCACCGGTGGGTCCCAAAATAACGAAATATTCGCCTTGCTCAATCTCTAAATTTATGTCCTTCAGAGCGAATTCTTTCCAGTCTTTGTATAGGTTACGGATTCTTATCATTTCAGGTTGTGACGCCTTTAATAAACATATCCATGCCGGGAGCGGGGCTCGAACCCGCGACTTCCAGATTATGAGTCTGGCGCCCTAACCCACTAGGCCACCCCGGCTTTCTATTTTTATCCTTTTAACTCCTTACGCAGCTCACCGATAGAGGCTATCCGCTCGGCAACGGCATCGTGCTGATGGATGCTCTCCTCGTTTATCTGCTTTATTGTGACGGTAGACTCGTCTGGTAGCTCAGTAAATGTTTCTACCACTCGTTTCGCCATCTCTCTAACGCAATCTTCCACGAACATCGGCTTCTTATGCGCGAGTTCAACCACTTTCGACTCATCCGGGCGCTTCAAGATTTCATACGTTTTTGCACTCATGGATTTCTCGATTATATTTATTATCTTGCCCATAGGGATTTTGACATCGTTTTCTACTTCTATGGACAGTAGGCCCCTACCCCTTTGATTATGTGTTGCTATAGGTGCAGTATGTAAAACCCGGATTATGTCCTTATCGGCTAATCCTATCTTCCTCAATTCATCCGCTACTTTATCTCTCATCAACTCCTGTGCGCAGGGGCATGTGGTCATACCGACAATCTCGGCACCTATCACTTTTTTAATTCTTATATCGTCTTTATTACCACCCGGCAAGGGGCGCGAAGCTATTGCCTCCGCGAAGATAGTTGCAGGTTCCTGGCATGAAATATTCATTACCGGCGTTTGCCGTTTTAACATATACACGCTCTCCATACCCACCTCGGCGGTAGAAGCGTATTCATGAAGTAGGAGTACCCGCTTTGCTACTTCGCTGCATAACTCTTCCACTTCATATATCGGCGCGCTAACCGCTTCTTCCAGCACTTCATACATTGCTTCAAAATTACGCGATAAATTCGCGCCTTTTATATCGCTTGGTAGGTCCACGAAGATGTAAAAGTCAGATATGAGGATCACTGGCCTTTTCCCGCCGGCTCGCGCTACCTCTACCAACTTCTTCACGTTTCTTACACCCACTCTCGTCAGGTTTATCTTTATGTCTGGACTGCTTGCTTGCACATCCGGCAGGGGTATCGTCATGGTTCTTACATTACACTCCTTAACCTGTTAAACCTTCTTTATATTTATAGTGTAGAATACCTATAGCTAAGTCTATCTATTTGTAAGGAAAAATCGACATATTTAACGAAATAACGAGGAGGTAAAATTTGTGGGAACGAAGAGAAAAGTCTTTTTAATTATTATTTGTTTTTCCGTACTGCTTATGCTTACAATGGCGTTTTCGCAGCATGCTACGGTAAACGTAAGCGCACAATCGTCAATAACATGGCATACCGCATCTCAAGAAGCTATGCAAATTGCCGCGGCACAAAACAAATCTGTAATGATTTTTTTCTATTCCGATAACTGTCCCTGGTGCACAAAGCAGTGGGCAACTTTTAGCGATGAGCGGGTGATAGAGAAGTCAAAGAATTTCGTACCTTTAAAGGGGTCAGAAATGCTTGCCGAACAGTATCACATCCGTGGTGTTCCCGTAATCGTGTTCTCAAACTCACAGGGTGGGGAAATATACCGTATAACCGGCTATCGTGATGCAGATACACTGTTAGAAGAGCTGCAGCGGGCTATTGAACCATTCAATCAACCGCAAGCGGCACAGTCTCAGTCACCTGGATTTCATATGGTGACGGTAATGGCAGCACTCTTTGCATGCTGGCATTGGTGTCGGAGGCGACATGTAAAAAGATGATAGCACCGTCACCTCTTATCGCTTTATCCTTTGGTTTGTTAAGCGTTTTATCTCCTTGCATACTTCCGGTGATACCTTTAATCGCGGCATATTCAACGAAATCCGGTAAATTCATACCTATTACTATTGTCATGGGGCTATCCTGTTCATTTACACTGCTGGGTGTACTTGCTTCTGCATTTGGATCGGTATTTCAGCAGTATCAAGCCCTACTCCATGTGGTCGGAGGTGTAATAATCATATTTCTTGGTCTGTACATGGTTTTTGATGTGATCGGGCAAAAAGTTCACAATGTCATGCCAAACACGGGGATAGGCACGAGGTTTTCGGCAATCAACGCTGGTGGCGGAGCAGTAGGAGGTTTCACGCTTGGTTTCACGCTTGGTATTGTTTGGACTCCTTGCATCGGGCCTATACTGGGTGCAATACTTGCAATTGTAGCAGTGGAAGGGGACATACTATACGGTGGCTTTCTTTTAGCTATCTATTCCTTGGGGCTAGGAATACCGCTGCTTGCAATTGCATATACTTCTCGTTTCACTTTAAAACCGTTTATCAAGTACAGTTTAGTTATCAAAAGAATATCGGGTGTTATACTGGTGCTGGCGGGATTGTATATGCTTTTGTTTAGTTAGTTGCGCTACACGTTTGGGTGGTCTAACAAACGGAATGCCGGTAAAAATAGAAAATCTTATATATGACTCTTTTCCCTCATATACAGTGGAGGTATATATAAGAAAGAAATAAAATGATTGCGCAAGAGAAAAAGCCGATAGAGGAGATTTTAGGTTACCTCGAAGGTAAGAAGAAGGTCGTAGTGATGGGCTGTGGTGGCTGTGCTACGTTTTATCATACCGGCGACACAAAAGCGGTAAATGCGATGGCTGAGACCCTTACGAAAGAAGGGAAAGATGTCTTCAAAATGCCACTGCCGTTCAGTATTCAAGCCTGTGACATCGAGAAGAGCGGGGTATGGCTGGAAAAGAACCGAAAGGAGCTCGAGAATCGCGATGCCGTTTTAGTATTGAGTTGCGGTGATGGTGTGCAAGTAGTGACCGAATACATGGACGAAAAGATGGAGATTACGAAAGCCGTAATCCCGGGAAATGATGCTCTGGGGCTTGTAGGCGGCGGTCCTAAGAAGTTCAAGGAGACATGTCAGTCATGCGGAATGTGTGAATTAGGCAAGACGGCTGGTATCTGTCCATTGACTTCGTGCGGAAAGGGCTTGATGAACGGTCCCTGTGGTGGTGTGCGAGAAGGCGATAAATGTGAGATAGACGAGGAAAAGGACTGTGCCTGGGTAAAGATATACAAGCGAATGGAGAAACTTGGCGAAGTCGAGAAGTTCGAGCAGATGCTTGACCCGCATGAATGGAGTAAAATGAAGCGGCCACGGCTGTTCGAGATAGAAGAGCCAATAGGGATGGATGTGATAGGCGCTATGAAGGGAATGATGACCGTAAAATTCGGTCCGAAGCCAAAGCTGGATGAATAAAGGAGGAGAGTGAAAGAAAAATGGGTGATGAAGTTTATAGCGATTTGATGAGAGAGTTGAAGACCGGGAAATACGTCTTCACAGGCGAGTTAGAGCCAGAGAAAGCGGGTGATGTCAACGAGCCGATTGAGATGGCAAGAGAGTTAAAGGGTATGGTAGTAGCCTGTAACGTGACGGACAATCCACAGAGTTTCGCGTATGTTAACAGTATGGCGGCGTCATATCTAATCCAGAAAGAGGCAGGTATGGAATGCGTTTACCAGTTGAGATGTTCGGACAGGAATCGTATGGCGCTTCTATCAGACGTGCTTGGCGCAGGTGCCTTAGGGCTGAAGAATGTCTTAGCGTTAGCGGGCGACCACGTATCTCTAGGAGATACACCGGATGCAAAGCCGGTATTCGACCTGGACTCAACCACGCTTATAAAGCTGATACGGACAATGGTGGACGAGGGCAAAGATCTTGGAGGCAATGAAATACATAACCCCCCGAAACTGCATGTAGGCGGTGCTGCGGCACCTGGTGCGGCACATTTAAAGGCCGAGGTCGGGAAAGTGAAGAGAAAGATCAATGTCGGTGTGGAATACCTACAAACTCAGGTCGTTTACTACACGGACGTTCTGGATAAGTTCTTTGATGAGTTGGGCAAGGTAGATGTTCCGATTCTGGTGGGGATATTCCCGGCAAGAACTTTCGGACAGGCGGATTTCTTCGATAAGTATGTCGCGGGAGTGGATGTGCCACCGGATTACCTGGAAGCCATGAAGAAGACGAAAGAGATAAAGGACAAAGAGAAGAAGAAGGAAGAGGTGGACAGGGTAAACATAGAATTCTTTACCGGGTTCCTGGAGCATCTGAAAGGGACACCCGCGGCTGGCTGTCACATGATGGCTGTTGGGTATCCACGTATAATCCCGCCACTTAAGAAACTAATGGAGTAAGAAAGGGAACGTTTTTTCCCTTTTTTCATTTTTTTATCTAATATTTTTATCTTTACCCACACAAAGTAGGGTAGAGTCTAATATCACCAAAAATGCTTGATAAGTATCTGAATAAGGTAGTGGCACACGGGAATCTAACCGCGACTGAAGCCGAAGCAGCAATGCAAGCGATAATGAGCGGAGATGCCGGGAATATTCAGACCGCTGCTTTTTTAGCAGCACTGAGAATGAAAGGCGAGACCGAAGAAGAAATAGCAGCTTTCGCAAAAGTCATGCGCAGTATGGCATTGCGAATAACACCAAAAGTGGCTAAGAGCGTGGACGTATGCGGTACAGGCGGCGATACGATAAAAACATTCAACATCTCCACAACTGCCGCGTTTGTTACGGCTTGTGTGGTTCCCGTGGCAAAACACGGTAACCGGTCTGTAACGTCAAAATGCGGTAGTGCAGATGTGATAGAAGAACTGGGCGCGGATTTAGCATTGCCCGCGGAAAAAATAGCGGAAAGTATCGAGAAAGTAGGTATCGGGTTCATGTTTGCGCCGGTACACCATCAGGCGATGAAGAATGTGATGGAAGTGCGGCAGAAGCTGGGAATTAGGACGATTTTTAATGTTCTGGGTCCGCTAACGAATCCTGCGAATGCGACTCACCAGCTCATCGGTGTTTACGATCCCGCACTTACCGAAAAGATGGCAAAAGTGTTGCGAATTTTAGGGCTGAAGAAGGCTTTGGTAGTGCACGGCGAGCCGGGCCTGGATGAAGTATCCATTTCTGGAAAGACGAAAGTATCGCAATTACAAGAAGGCGAGATAACGACTTACTTCATAAAGCCCGAGGATTTCGGTCTGGCAACGGCTCCACCCGACGAAATAGCCGGCGGGTCGCGGGAAGAGAGCGCGAAGATATTGCGTGATATTTTGAGCGGTAAAGAGGGAGGTGCGAAACGAGATGTGGTGTTATTGAATGCCGCAGCAGCTATTTTCGCGGCTGACGAGGCGGAAAACATAGAAGAAGGGTTTGAGGTTGCGCGTAGTGTATTAGAAGACGGACGAGCCACGAAGAAGCTGGAACAGTTCCTCAGGTTTGCAAACTGAAAAGCACAAGTTGTACCAACCCTATTCTCGCAGTAGAAACCTCTTTCGCACAGAATAAACTTATAACTATCTCTCAAACCGCTATTTATATGTTTGACGTGCATAATTCACCTTTGCCGTCTTACCTCGCGTCACCGACATTGCATTGATCGCCCAGAGGTACAATGTATGTATGATCCCGAACTGCTCCATTCGTCTCATGGAAAAATCCACGTAAAGGGCGGGATCATAGTATATCCTGCCGACACGTTTAAGCCGCAGTGCAATTTCGTAATCATCACCCGCTGGTAAATCCGAATAGCCACCTATCTGCAAGAATGTACGCCTGCGGAACGCCGTATTTGACCCCAGTGTGGCATAAAAGACTCTCATTCTCGCTAATAAATACGCGACTTTATTAAATAACCCTATTAAGAACTGGTATTTAAATATATCTTCAATGGGATTTATCGGGCCGTAAACGCCAACCACACTTTTAGACTTGAAATCTGTACATATCCGCGCTAGCCAATCTTCCGGCAGAAAAATATCCGCATCGGTAGTCGCGATAAGTTCACCTCTAGACACTTCCACACCGTCGTTTCTCGCGCCACCGACACCTTTGCTCTCCTGCTGTATGACTATATCGGCATATCCTTCTGCTAATTCTACTGTTTGGTCCGCGCTACCTCCGTCCACCACTACAATCTCAAATGCATCGCGATTCAACGTCTGATTTACAAGGCTCTGCAGGCATTTTTCTATATATCGCTCTTCATTGAACGTGGGGATGACGACCGAAATTTTTTTAGTCATTTAGCTGCTCCTTCACAAAATCTTTGGCATTTCTGACGCAAGCGTCCATATTAAGATATTTGAATTCCGCAAACCGACCCACAAGGTGAATCCCCGCATCCTCTAAAAATCGCTTTATCACTGCGATACGCTTCTCATATTCCAAATCATATATTACGTAAGCATACCTTGTTCGCATCGCTTTGGCGAAACATACAGTATCCTTATCTATAATCTCTTTTTTATGCAGTTCTTGTATCGTGCGAGCTATTATCTCTTCGTTCGGCATCCGGTCTACGGAATCACCGCTATTATACGTTATCTCTGCGACAACCGCGCTCTTGCCCTCGGGAGCTACGGCTTCACTATAATTCGATGGGAATGCAACTCTATGTGCGAGACAATCCCTATCCGGGATATACAACCATGAATACTCGTTTAAATGAGCCACGTTTAGCCCGAGCATTACCGTGATGAGCGAGTTGTACTTTAATCCGTGAAGCGCATTGTAAACTTCGGCGGGGACATCCGCCAGTGCATGAATGAGCTCAAAAAGCGGCTGCGTTGCTATAATCTTGTCATATCGCCTGCTTTCTGTACCGTTCGATACGATCCAGTTATTATCCTCTCGTTTTATTGTGTTCACCTCGAATTTTTTTAGTAGCTTATCTTTGGATTCACGCTCTAAACAGTCAATCAAAGCGTTTATACCGCCTTCTTTTGGATAGTAAAAGTGTAATTGGTGCTGGTAGCCTTCTGTCTCGATTCCAAGTGACGATTTGATAATATCTTCTACTGGCGGTTTTGGTACCCGTCCTTCTACCCACCATGCGCTCATTTTAGTCAGGTTGTAGTTCCAGATCTTCTCGTTATAGGGTACAAGATATTTTTCTGCTATGCCGTCTCCAAAAGTAGCGTATAGCCATTCTTTAAAATTACCGGGTTTGGTATTAGTTTTAATCAAAACATTGATGAAACCACGGAGGCATTCGAAATTATCCTGTAACGGTAGCTCCGACAGACCATTTTCAAATGGATACTTCACATAATTGCCTTTATACAATATCTTCGTATTCCTTCGGCGTTTCACGATATTATCGCCGAGTTTTACGAGCATAAAGTCCAGAACCTCTTGGTCTTTAGAGAATATAATATGCGAGCCACCCCAGTCGAAAGTAAAACCTTCTTCCTCCAGGGACCGGCATAACCCGCCACATTCGCTATTCTTTTCTAATATCTCGCAATCCTGTATGAGACTTCCTAGTGTCAATCCCGTAAGCCCTGCACCTAATATTCCTATGGTCATCTACTCCTATCCCCGCAATAACTGTTCTTCGCTTATGCTTAAAAATAACCAAATCCACCGGCTATATTGAAACCCCTAGCTTTTATCAATATCAAAAGTTTTATATATTTCATAGACAAGAATAGCAGAAACCTATTAACCACCTCGAAAGCCTAAAATTTAGGAAGCAATGTATTATCAAATGATATTGTCTTCTTCTAAAAAGTGGAATGTGTGAGGTGCCAGGGTGGCAGAGCGGACAAATGCGGTGGCCTCGAGAGCCATTGTCCCGTAAGGGGCGCTCAGGTTCAAATCCTGACCCTGGCGGTCTCTGCGTGGTCCAGGTGACAAACAAATATATATAGTTTAATAGGCTATTTGTATTATATTCAGAAGCAAAAACTAAAAATGGCTATAAAGTCGTCAGCAGATATAGCACGGATATTGAAAGAGAATTGGGATAAGAGTAAGGCTAAGGCAGACTGGAGGGTACTGGCCGGGAGGAATCCAAAAGGCCGGTATGATATGTTCATCAGTAGCCCCGATCGGTTCTGGCAGTTGAAGCTGGAGCAGACCGGAAATAACGAGGTAATGGGTTTTGGGTTAGAAGCGGGTAAGATAGATGACGATATAAAGCGGATTTTTGGCACTGGTGCACCGATACCTTTTGGCTTGGTCTCACCGCAGTCGCATAAAAAGAACGATATGGCTATTATTATGGGTGGTATACAGCACTATTCGTCGGATTCCACTCATTCGCTTTGCCGTGACTATATTTCAGCTAAACAAGCGAAGCTGGATGACAAGCTGGACAGTGAAATAGAGCGTATGAGCGGCGATCCAATTCTAAGACGGCGATATAAAGAGCAGAAGGAACGGGAGAGGTTGTCGTATCTGTAACGTTGCCGATGGTTTTACTACACCTAAACAAAAAGGGGATAAGAGTACTTGGCATTGCAGAAAGCTTTAGGCGAGGCCATGACAAATCAGTACTTGCGGGTGTCGTGATGCGGTCAGATTTGATTATAGACGGTGTCGCTTTTGATGAGATAACCGTGGGCGGTATGGACGCAACAGAGGGCGTATTGCGCGTATTCGATTCGTTGCAGCGATCGGATATAAACGTGATGATGCTAAATGGATGTGTCATCAGTTGGTTCAACATAATAGATCTAAAAACAGTGTACGAGCGATTGCGGATACCGCTCATTTGCGTCACTTACGAAGAATCCGTGGGGCTGGAGACGCATATAGCAAAGCATTTCGATGCAAATGAGTGTGATTCTCGTATAGACGCATACCAAAAGCTCGGAAACCGTGTCGCTGTGAAGCCGCATACAAAATACGAAGTCTTTATACGGTTTCTAGGCTTGGAGAAAAAAGAAGCTGCTGCTGTGCTTAAAAAGTTTACAGCTCACGGTAAAGTACCAGAACCGTTAAGAGTGGCAAGCCTAATGGCGCGAGCAGTTCTCAGAACGAAATTCGCGGGGTAAACATGCCGCAGGAACGGTGTTTATAAGAGCACGTCTATATCTAACTGCTCCGATAATTCCTTGTACCTGTTCCGTATTGTGACTTCAGTCACACCCGTAACCACAGATACGTCCTTTTGTGTGCGATGTTCTCCGTGTAAGATTGCAGCAATGTAAATAGAAGCAGCGGCTATCCCTATGGGTCCTCGCCCATTGGTCAGTTCCCGTTCTGACGCTTTCTTTATTATCTCTATCGCTTTTGATTGTATATCACTACCCAACTCAAGTAGGGAACAGAACCGAGGCACAAAATCAACAGGAGACGCAGGTATAACCTTCAAATCGAGCTCACGCAAAAGGAAACGATACGCACGGCTTATTTCCTTCTGCCCTACTCTTGACACGTCTCTCACCTCTTCCAGCGTCCTCGGCACCCCATACTGCCTGCAACTGAGGTACAAGATAGCAGAGGTTATACCTTCTATGCTTCGACCACGGATCAAATGCAGCTTCATTGCTTTTCTGTATAACATGGACGCAGCCTCACGAATATTCATCGGCAGGTTCAGCGCACTTGACATTCGCTCTATTTCCGAGAGTGCGAAAATGAAACTCCTCTCTGTCGTATTCGCGATATGAGTCCGCTGTTGCCATTTCTTTAATTTGACCTGGCCTTGACCCTGCGAACCCCAGGTAGTAAGCGTACTCAGCCCCTTATCATGTATCCTGTAAGTCATGGGCGCTCCTACCCTTGCCCTCTTGGACATCTGCTCAGAGTCAAAGGCACGCCATTCAGGGCCGAGGTCCACCATGTTCTCTGCTATCACCAGCCCGCAATCACCGCAAAAAATCTCGGCTTTACCATAATCGCGTACCAAACTTTTGGAACCACATTCGGGGCATTCTTTTATATCTTCCGACTCGGCTGCTTTGACCTTTCCCCTCCCAGTCGCATTATCCTGCTCTTCCCCTCTATTATCCCTTTCTGGGGCTACCATCTTTGCCTTACCAGTAAACATTACGTATATATATGAATTTAGATTCTAAGCCTTTTCACGCGAAATCAGTTTTTCTACTGTTTTCCAGGACTGCCTTATGTAGGTGGGTAGATCATCCCCTTTTTCTTTTACCAGCCCTTTAAGGAACCGGATAGTCTTTGCATCAGATGGATAACCACTTCCTATCTCTGCCCCTATATCTATCGCAAGCTGCTTTATGGACCTATCCCTATGCACTTTTGCCACTATTGACGCCGCACTCACAATTGGGTAACGCTCATCCGCTTTCCACTCGGAAATTATATCTATCTCTCCTTTTACTTTCTTCTCGTAGTGTGCCCGGATATTCGTGGCGAACCGTTCTTGATTTACATCAGCAGCATCCACAAAAGCCTTGTCCGGCTGGAATCGCACTACCACTTCAGAAAAAAGGTCAACCATGATTTCATTTAAGGTCTGGCTTTTTCTACCTTCGTCTATCTCGTTTGCGGTCATCTCCACGACATGTACCTCAGTCGCATCTTCTATTAGCTCCGCCATATGCTCTCTCATCGAAGGGCGTAACTTCTTTGAATCCTTCACACCTATTTTTCCCAGTCCCTCAAAAGTCAAGACCCCCGCAACAAAGAGCGAGCCTATTACTGGCCCTTTTCCAGCTTCGTCAACTCCTATCTCTCTCATTTTTGTGCACCAAATCTCTTAAGTCAGCGCCAGCAAGTCGTCATAAGCAGCTAAAGCTGCGATAGCACCCTCGGCGCACGCGACTACTATCTGCCTTACTCCTCCTGTTATGTCGCCCGCGGCATATACTCTTTCGATATTCGTACGCTGGCTCTTATCTGTGATTATGTACCCGTTCTTATCAACTGTAACGCCTATTTGCGTTGCTAACTCGTTATTTGGCTCTTCACCAACCGATATAAACACTCCATCAACCGGAAGTTCATCGTCCTTCCCTGTCTTCTTATTGTGCGTAACAACCCCCTCTACCTTTTTATCTCCCGCTATCGCTTTTACTACGGAATCCCATAGGATGGCTACACTTGACTGTTCCAATTTATTCTGTAAATACGGCTCAGCCCGGAGTTTATCTCTTCTGTGAATCACCGTTACGTCACAGCCGATATTGTTCAGGTGCAAAGCTTCTCGAACTGCGGAATCACCTCCGCCGATCACTACTACCGACTTGCCCTTGAAGAAGAATCCATCACATGTAGCACAGTAAGATACACCACGACCGAGGAACTCGTCCTCACCCTTCGCACCTGATTTTCTGTGCCGGGCGCCCATACTCATCACCACTGCTTTTGAGACATAAACGCCCTTTTCCGTGAATACTACCGCCTGGTTCTCCTTAAGCTCTATCCGTTCAACATTCTCCAGTTCCTTTATCTCTACGTATTCCGAAACCTGCTCTTTCATCTTTTCTACCAGTTCCATTCCACGCACGTTCTTGAATCCTGGATAATTCTCTATCTCTGGCGCTTCATTTGACAATCCGCCACTTATTCCCTTCTCAAGCACCAATGTCTCCAAACCGCTTCTAGCACCGTACATCCCTGCGCTCATCCCTGCGGGGCCTGCACCAACTATGACTAAATCATAATCTTTTTTCATCATGGGGTATCTCCTTTTGGGGTTAATCTATCTTTAAAGTCAGATCAAAATAAATCTTTCCGTTGAATGGTCTTCCGAGACGAGCACCGCTAAATGTTTTATAACATTACTACTATAACTTATAAGAGGTCATGGTTTGGGGCCCGTGGTCTAGTTGGAATGACGTCGCCTTGACATGGCGGAGGTCATGCGTTCGAATCGCATCGGGCCCATATCTAACATATCACTTCGTTTTTTATTCTCACTCTCGTGCTATTTTAGCTTAAGGGCACGGCTCAATTTTTTGGAAAACACTGGGATACTCGGAAAATACCACTCCTAAATCAACGCTCCCAACCACATCAACAACACCTAAGGCAGCTACAACATCTCCTTGCTTATTCCGAATCGGAGCAACAACAACCGGTATATGTGCATATTCACCTGTAAGTGGTGTTGTCCGAATCACTTGGTTCTCCTCAAACACTCGTTCTAATATCGGACCGGTATATTCAAAATCAATAATTTCCCCTTTTTCCACCCTAACACCCTTTTTATTCTTGCTCCGGATAGTCACAGGTATTACAAGCAAATCGTTCACTGCTTTTGCTATCGGTGCAAGTTCTTCGGCGCTCGTGTCCTCATCTATTATCATGCGCTCCTCCATTTTTCATCTTTCTTTTGGTAAATCTCCCTTTTTCAAAACACTTCATTGAGCACCTTCTCTTTGCAGACTCAGGTGCTCTGGCCGTATAAATAACTCCTTAGCCCTTTTCCGTCCTCTCGCACCATCAGAAATCGAGACAATAAACGCTCGCCCCCGCGCCCCTTGCACCTCACCAGTCATGCCATGAAATCTGCGATGCGGCATTCCCTTATGGATGCTTGGGTCTATACGAATATGCACTTTGTCCCCCTGTTCAAACCTTTGAATTGCTCTGCTTATTGGAGACAAACCTCGTTCCCTCTTCCTCTTACTCAGCTTCTTCCTTGTTCTTTTCCTTTCACCGTGTGATCGTGCCATTTTCTATTCCTCCGCTTAGGAATATTTATAATAGATAAACATATATTATTAATTGTGTTTTAAAATGTTAATTGAGTTGCCAAGACATACGGAAATATTCGGCTCGGTGAAGATCCACGAGCTGCAGCGAGTAATAAAACTTGACTCCGGTGGCTTTGAAAATCCACGTGCGTGTGATATTACTTGGGAAGATATAAAAAGCACTCTAAAACATCTTGCAATTATAGTTCCGGTGAAGAATGAGAATTTACATCTGCTGGACGGTGTTTTAAGAGCGATTCCCTTTGACTGCACAGTGATTGTGGTGTCAAATAGCGATAGGGTGCCACAGGATATTTACAAAATGGAAAAAGAGGTGATAACAAACATCCATAACCTCTCACAGCAAGAATTCCTTTGCATACACCAGAAAGACCCCGAAGTGGGCTTTGCATTTCACGATGTCGGTTATGATTATCTACTTGACAAGAGTAGATTGGTCAAAGACGGTAAGTCCGAGGGCATGATTATAGGTATGCTACTTGCGAAATCGCTGGGGAAAGACTTCATCGGGTTTGTTGATGCCGACAACTATGTTCCTGGTTCTGTGCGTGAGTACGTGTTGGATTATGCCGCGGGATTCTGCATGTCTAAGACGCCATACACGATGGTGCGGCTTCACTGGCGATACAAGCCGAAGGTGGTAGAAGATAGGCTATATTTCAAGAAATGGGGCCGAGTAAGTGCGACCACAAACAGGTATCTCAACCTTCTGCTCTCAATCTGCACGGGCTTTGAGACCGAAGTGGTGTTAACGGGGAATGCGGGCGAGCATGCACTGACGACAGATCTTGCGGACATCATGAAGTATTCGACCGGTTATTCAGTTGAGCCCTACCACTTTGTCTATTTGTTTGATGAGTTTGGGCCAAGGGTGGAAGAGATATTGTATCCCGATGCTTGTAATGCCGGGGTTGAGATATTTCAGATAGAGACGTTAAACCCACACCTGCACGAGGAGAAAGGGCAGTCTCATATTAATGACATGTTGCTTGGGTCGCTCAGCACGGTTTACCATAGTAAGCTCTGCAATGATGAGGTGATGTCCGAACTGCTCGATGGTCTGGTAGATATTTTGCAGTCGTGGGAAACGCCACCACCGAATGTCGTAATGCCACCTATCGGTGGAATTGATGTTGTTAATTTCACAAAACTGCTGGAAAGTCATGCAGAAACATTTACGTGGTGGAAACACGAAACTGCTGTAAAAGGTATGATAGAGGAAGAGCATTTAAAAGGGGAAAGCTTTCAGGCGGTTTAGTATAATGAGACTAGTTCTTTTTACAGATCTTGACGGAACCATGCTGGACCTCTATGATTATACCTACGATGCTACACTTCCGGCTTTAAATGCCTTGAAGAGGAAAAGTATCCCGGTTGTGTTTTGCACTGCGAAGACGCAGGCTGAGAACGAATACTACCGGGAGGAGATGGGACTAAAAGACCCGTTTATCGTGGAAAATGGTGGTGCGATTTTCATTCCTGATGATTACTTCTCATTCGAGTTTGAATGTAAAAAACGGGACAATTACTGCGTTGTTGAACTCGGCGCTTTGTATGGGGCGCTAAGAAAAGCATTAACGGAAATACGAGAGGAAACAGGATTTAAAATAACTGGTTTTGGTGATATGACCGCGGAAGAGGTTGCAAAAGATGCGAATTTGAGTGTAGAGCAAGCGAAACGTGCGAAGGCGAAGCACTATAATGAGAGCTTCATTTTTGATGAACCAAAAGAGAAAGAGACTATTCTGTTTGATATGATTAGCGCGAAGGGATTCAGTCACACGTACGGGGGAAGATACTACGGCATCCACGGTAAGAACGCGGACAAGGGCAAAGCAGTGAAGATACTCACAAAGCTATACACGCAGGAATATGGTGTGGTGAAGACTATGGGCATTGGAGATAGCACGAATGATATTCCGCTGTTGAAAGCGGTGGATCAGCCGGCGGTTGTGAGGAACAAGAAAGGGGGATGGCTTGATATTTCACTGCCAAATCTGTATAAAGCGAAGGGCGAGGGACCAGAGGGATGGGTTGAGGTAGTGGAAAAGTTCACTCAGAATAATCTCTAAGAGCCAGCTAGGGTTGATATTGTCGAAATATCTGATATTTTGGTTTAAGTCAGTAAATCTCTCACCTTTTAGCGGCGTAATTGAACTACTTCATAGGTGTTCGGTTAAGTACGACTCAACATAAATAATGATCTATAACAACACATTTCCGACACAGATTCACACAGATTGCACTGATATATAAAGTCACTGATATATAAAGTATAACTGCTAACTATTTAGGACGCAGATCACACGGGTTTACGCAGATTTACGCAGAAAATCAACTGCCTTACGTTTAACTTCCGGTTTAGTGCCAAAATTAACTAAAAGTCCAACTTCAATACCGGTTGCTTTGAGAGTCCAAAAAACCAGAACCAAATGTGTTATGTACTTTGTAGGCAGCACCAATTATCTTTTCGGTTCTATCACGCTGTTTATATTCTTTCATCTGCGTTAATTAGTGTTAATCTGTGTCTGATAACTATACTTTTTATATGTCTTTACTTTTGGTGGGCTATGCTTAACCGAACACACATGGAACTACTTACATTCTCAGGTTTGTCTCCGTGATCAATCCGTAAAAATCGTCTGAATATCCTCGGTATACAGAACCAACCGATTAAATTCTTTCTTTGTTAGTTGCCGTGAATGCGCGATCTTCTTTCTTATAGGATCCAGTTCATGTAGCTTACTTATTACCTGTTTAAAATGCTCCTGGTTCATTATATCTTCAAATATTTTATAATTCCTACCTTTTTCCAATATTTGTTTTAAATCAGTGAAATCACTATAATCTATTAACTCATAGCCGCCGTCTATTAAAGGATTCCTCTCCTCTTCTTTTTTTCGTGATTGCCAGCCTCTTATCATTTCCGGGCGGATTTTATTTGCGAGATTACCCTTATTCGGTTCAATAATATTTATTTGTATCAGAGCTCTCAAATAACGTTCTAACACATAAAGGAGTTCGTAAGCTTTAAAATTAAAAACCAGGTCGTGTTCATGCCCTTCCTGTTCTGATTGCAATTTCTGTAAATCGAAGCCAACCTTTGGTATTCTTGTAATCGTTTTTGCAATGTCATCCACCTCTTTAGAAATGTCAAAAGCGTCCGATACTTCTTTCATTTGGGCTTGTATAGCTAAAAACCGGGCATTGAATGATTCAGTCAGATTTTCAAGGCTTCTTTTTCTTTCAAATGCAATAAGTGAGTCAATGACATCTTCTTTTTTGCCAGTCCGAGTTTTTTCCTCGATTTCTGTCATCAAGCTTTTGTCGTCTGGTAATGGTTCATTATTTGCTTCTTTTTCTTCTTTAACCGTGTTTTTTGTGTCGGGCATTTGAGTTCAACTCCTTTCGTGATTTGACGGGTAGTTAGTCGCCAGTAATTAGTTCAAATGGCTAGCAAATAAACTTTTTTTGTGATTCTGCTCTGCCTACCCGATTGCTCTGAAGGAATGCACCTCTTGCATCTTCAACCTCTTAGCTGGTATATGTACTCAACGCATTACGTGTATTGCCAGTCCTGCATTTTGAGGAAGGACCGATTGACGTTTATATTTTTATCTGCTATCTTGCCTATCTGGCTCTGGTACCGTATAAGCATTATTTAGGTGTTACGGGCTGGACGGGTGTCAAAGATAGTCTACTGGAATTGGGTAGATTACGAAAAACTACTCTTGATTTTGGTGGGCGAAAGTGGTGACAAAATTTCTGGACTCACTAAAGAGCAAAAGGGCATTATTGAAAATTTGGGGTTTGCGGATGCGCTCTTTTAGGTGTGTAGCCTATACAACGCTGAAAGTCAGGTCATATATCCTAATGCAATTTCCCATGAGTTCATCCCTCATTCTCTTCCCTCTTTAAAGCGCTCTAAAAACTTGTCATATACCACGATCTCAAATTCACTGAATGTGGGTTCACTACCCCTCTCTTTTATAATCTCACCCAAATCGAGTTCAACCGATGCAATCTCCTCTTCGTTTTTGCATGCATGTATGATTTCTCCACGAGGAGATACAACCATACTTTTCCCTATATACCGTTCATTTCCTATATCTCCACATCTATTCACGCCTACTACAAATAGTTGATTGTCTATCGCCCTCGCTTTCAACCTCGCTTCCCATAAATAATCCCCCTCTTCGGGTGCGCTTGCGGGTACAAATATGACCGATGCGCCCTTAAGTGCGATTATCCGTGTAAGCTCCGGAAATGCGATTTCAAAACATACCAGTACACCAAACGTAATATCATCAATCTCAAATACCGGGAACTCCTTACCCGATTGAATAAACGGTTTCTCCATCGGATGTGTAACCGCCCTTCTGTAGGTGCCGATTACGTCACCGTTGTGAATTACATAGGTGGTATTATAAAATCTATTCCACATAACTGGGTGCCATTCGATTAACGGAAGTATAACCGTTTTTCCTGTCGTTTTAACCGCTTCTACAATCCTTTTCGCTTCATCACTAACCTTGTTCAAATACTGCAACGTTTCAATACCGCTTCTTCCAAGTGCGAAGCACTCAGGAAAGCAGGTTATCCCTTTCAGATCACTCAATAGTTCTTTCAGCCTTTCTATGTCCGTTGGATTATATTTTGTCTGTACGATGTTTATTCTCATTTTCCATGCTCCATATCCTTCTTATATACTATCGTTCTATACGGGAACGGAATCTCCACTCCTTCCCTATCAAACCTCTTCTTGACCGATTCGCGAATAGCACAGCCCGTACCCCATGTAGTCGGTCTATCGCATACTCAGAAATACACCCTCAAGTCAACAGAAAAGTCCGAAAGTCCAACTACATCCGCTTTTTTATTCTGCTCTTGCATCACATCAGGATGTTTATCGAGTTCGTCCAGTATAATTGAACGTGCAATGTCTATGTCTGCATCGTATGCGATTCCAAAGTCCACATGCCAGTACACCGGGAGGTCACCGATAGACCAGTTAACGATTTCCTCATTGCCGATGATGGCATTTGGAATTATAAGTCGTTTATTCTCCCATGTCTTGATTATCGTATGTCGAAGTGAGATGTCCTCAACGGTCCCATATTCACCTTTGACCGTGAGCACATCCCCCCTCCGGAAAGGGCGGGAGATAGCAATGGAAATACCAGCAATGTGGTCAGAAAGAGTTTCCTGTGCCGCTAAACCTACCACGATTGCACCAAAACCTGCTCCTGCCAACAATGCCACCGTAAAATCGCTAACTGCGGGTATCACGGATACAATAAGTAGCAGTCCACCAAAATAAACCATACCAACAACTAAGCGTCGAGTAACGGCATAAGTCGCCTCATCTACCTTCAATTTCTCGCTTACCGCTCTAAAGTATCTAAGCAGAATCCTGTTTATTACCGCTGCGACAACAAATATCGCTATTGCAATGACTAATATGGCGACAACATAATATATCTCTATTCGCATCTTTTCATTCCTCCCTGAATAGAGCCTTCAAAATTCCAAAAGGCCATAAACAACAAGTCCGTAGCCTTTCGTATCAGCTCTTTAGCGTTTGGTTTGGTATAGGCCCCCAACTTTTTCCTCGTTCGATACTCAGTACCAGTAATCTCTTCTCTGTATTCGTAAGTCCGCAATTTTTAACTTCTCCTCATTCCCTTTCAACTTCTCTTTTACGCACTCAGCAGTAACGATTGCGCGAACTTATGAATTCCAAACGTGAGCCATCTCTCCACTGCAAACGCATCTTGAAACCCCCTCCACACAGTCAGATATGTGCGTTACAATCAATACTTACACCCCCCAAGGAAGAGCACGCACATTTTGCATACATGGGATACACACTGACATTTTCTCTTACCAAAGCATCTATGACCACATAGAGTGGATATAACCCAGGAGAAAGGCTAATAGACAATCCACGATTTTTAAGCTGGTCTTTTGAAAAAGTCAATTGGTTTCCTACACCAATAAAATCTTTGATTTTTCTTTTTGCGACTTCTATTTCCTCATCACGAATATATTCAGCCATTTTTAAATGCTCTTTGTTATCTCATGCATATACGCCCACATCTCCGGTGTCCCATAATCATCATCCAGGTACCGGTAGTTCGAGCCCTTATCCGCGATCTTAACCTCTTTAACCGTTTTACCCTCAAAAAAATCCTCAGCAACCTTTTTTACCAGACCATGCACACCCGATCCTGACTGCGCCATGTCCTTCTCTCGATATGCGATATAGTACGGTACACCAATCCTCGCTGCAACTCTTCGGTGAACCCATTTCCGGGTCGGATCCTCGCCAGCCTTTATCTTAAGTCTCGGCGAAATTCTCATTGCACATTGTACAACATTTCTATCTAAGTAAGGAACCCGTAACTCAACGGAATTTGCCATTGTAACTTTATCTTCCCTTTCAAGCGTATCGTCATATATTAAATCAATATCTTCCCATAGCTTGTTGTGAAGTTTCAAGAACCCATCCTCACTTACCACGTCCTTATACCACCAGTAACCAGCAAATAACTCATCCGCACCCTGTCCTGTGAACATCACCTTTATTCCGTCTTTTGATGCTGCTTTCGCTGCAAGGTACATCGGAACCGCGACCTCTACTTGAAGGAGGCCGTTTAGCTCGATGGTTTCGATGATCTCTGGTAGTATCATCTCCACTGTTCGCTCATCTACATAAATCATGCGTAAATGCAACCCCAAATCCTTAGCTACCTTTTCCGCGTTCTTTACATCTTCTGAGTCTTCTTTACCCACGCAATAGCATTTGAGATTCCATCCGAAATCCAATATAATCTTTGCAATCAGTACAGAATCTACACCACCAGAGAAGATCATCCCTACCTCTTCTACACTTACGCCCCTCAGCATCCTCTCAACCGCGTCAGTTAATGCACCGTTATACAAAGTCTCAGCTTCATCAAAATCCGTAATATCTATCTGAGGTCGCTCAATTGTCACGCCTTGATGTATGGAGATCCCATCTTTATTTGCCCTCAATATCTTTCCGGGTGGTACACTCCCAATTTTACCTTCTATATCATAAAGCCCTTTCTTCTCAGAGCAAAAATAAACGCTCCCTTCCCCTTCTACATAATATACCGGTTTTATACCGACCGGGTCCCTTGCGATTACGACCTCATCGCCATCTGTAACCGCGAATGCATACATGCCGTTCAGCATCTTTACTACCGACTGCACCGTCTCCAGCAGATTGCCATCGTATAACTCATCTATTAGATGTAAGAGAATCTCGCTATCATTATCCTCATCTTCTATTGTATGGTCTTTACTCAGTAGTCCCCTTAATTCCTGGTAGTTGTATATCTCGCCATTGTGCACCAGCGATAAAGTGCCATCACAAGACCGAAATGGTTGTATCGCATCATCGCCTCCAACAATGCTCAACCTCGAATGTCCAAGACATACTTTTGCCTTTTCGCTGCTTTCCAAAGCTATTATCTCATCACTTCTCAAAATCTTACCATCAGTATACAAGCCATGCGCATCCGGACCTCTATGCTCTGTCTTCTGGAGCATATCGGTAACTATACGTGTCGGTACCTCTTCCTTAGCAAAAAATCCACAGATCGAACACATGGCTACATATTACTTATACCGCCTTAAATAGGTTATTAGAGGATAAATAAGATATTAGCGGATATTTCTGAAGATTCGGAAGCTTTTAATAATCAAGTCTATTATCTATATGTAATGGTGAGCAAAGTAGATAATAAGATACTTGAGATACTTCAGCAGGACGTGAGGACGCCGATATCTAAGATCGCAAAAGAAGTCGGCTTGAGTGAAAATGGCGTGCGATACCGGCTTGAGAAGCTGGAGAAGGATGGCTATATTAAGAGTTACACGATATTGCTAAATCCCAAGAAATTTGGTAAGAATCTGCTTGTGATATTTAATCTGGAGGTAGAACCAAAGGCGATGAGGACCATATTACCTAAATTGGCTGGACTGGACGAGTTTATCAAGATATATCAGACCACGGGACAGTTCTCTGTTAATGCCATCGGTCTATTTGATAACGAAGATAGCCTGACCCGGTTTATAAATAATAAGCTTTTGTTTGAGTTCCCAATCCAAAATTATAGCGTTGAGGTAGTCATGAAGAAGATTAAAGATACGGATTATGAGATCTAGACAGTCTTTTTTTAGTCCGCAGAAAGGGTGCGTCTTATGATATTCGCTATCCCCGCTTTATTGGTAAGCCCTCAGCCCACTCGCGTGCTTCATCCAGACAACGCTCTTTACTAATAACTCGCTTCTCAAGTATATGCTCTTTACGAGAGGCACCGAAATAAATAGACACTCCCACTGATGCAGTATTGCAAGAAGCATGCACGCCCACCGGAAGTGCACAGCCCCCCCCTGTTACCTTTAATACTTCGTTCTCCACATTAGCCTCTATTCTCGTTTTCGCATCGTCTATCTTGCTTATAACCGCATTTGTCCCGGAATCTTTCCGCGTGACCACCGCAATTATACCCTGGTTGGGCGCAGGCACGAAAGGGTCGCAATCAAGCCGCTCATAATCCACCTCAAGGTTCAACCGTTCAAGCCCCGCTTCTGCAAGCAGTATACCATCATAATCGCCGCTTCTTAACTTTCTAATCCGCGTGTTCACATTACCTCGTATGTCCTTTATCTTTACCGTTACTCCTTTCGCATCCATGAACTGCAGAAATTGAAATTTTCGCCTCACACTTGACGTCCCGATCACCGCACCATCCGGCATAGCGTCCAGCTTATGGCTCGCGACCAGCACATCAAAAGGCGAATCACGGGGCAATACCGCGGAAGTCGCCAACCCCTCATCTCTTTCCAGCGGTATGTCCTTCATTGAATGCACAGCAAGGTCTATTTCACCATTCAAAAGTAACATATCCAGCGTTTTAACAAAAACACCCTTCTCCGGCATTTCATACAAGCCCCTGTCTGTCATGACATCGCCTAAACTCCGTACTGTCTTTATCGTGGGTTCGTATCCCAACGCTTTCAACTGCACACGTACTTTCTCGGCTTGCAATACTGCTAGTTCACTACCGCGTGTCCCTATTATCATTTTATCCCGTTTACCATCACTACTATACAACTTGCGCTTCTTATTATTACTATTACTTATACCAGCTTTTGTGCAGAAAAAGTGTCGAATGACGCAAACTCATCAATATCAAGATTATCAAGATCTATCAGGTCACGGGGGGTTGTTCTCCATTAATGCAAGCGGTCTATTTCATAACTCAAAATCATCTCATTTAGACAATTACCTTCGTGGACAACAAAACCTTCTACATCAATAATCAAACTGCCACCTACGCTGATCTTTTCATTAATCGCGCCAACGGCATTGGATTTAAGTACCCATAAATTGTTTTCAACCGCTCGTGCAATCGGCAAAGCCCTATTTTTATTTACTTTTCGTATCGCTTCGATTGGGTTATAAAAATGTGCCGATAAGATGAAGATAGCATCTGCCCCCAATGTTTTATATTCATGAGCGAGCTTCGGATCGTTCTGATCTCGGCAGATCAAAACGCCAAACTTAGCATCACCCACCCTAAAAATTAATGGCTCTTCTCCTTTTTTAAAATACGCTTCATCAGAAGAAGTGAGATTAATCTTGTGATAAATATGCCGCCTACCACTTGTTAATAGGGCTATTGCACTATTAAAACGCTTCTTGCGTTCAATATAAGGTGTGCCAACAATAACGTTCACACCAACTTTTGTTACCTGTTGTTGTATGATGTCCAGCGTTACCGTTACTTCGTCTTGATTAACCGTAGTAAAATTACGCACATAGCCTGTGATATTGCATTCAGGAA
>QENJ01000002.1 GCA_013374505.1 Candidatus Methanophagaceae archaeon | reverse complement strand
ACGCTGGAGGACCTCGGCTTTGAGCATATGACCGATAAAGTTTCGGATAACGAATACCGCGCGTATTTTTTCAGGACTGCAAGTAAAGAACCACCCGCGGGTAAGACACTACACCTGGCTGCGCTTGCCAATTTCGGTAAAACCGATAAAGCACTGGCTAAGATAGCAGGACATTTCTGGCAGCTTACATGGAAGAAAGAGAATCCGGCCATAGACATTAAGACAAAATACCTGCTCTCACTTGCAAATGCTGTGGGTGCCGGTCGTATTCGTCAGGCTACCAGGGAACTGGTAAAGGCATACTCTGCCGGTGTCACGGTTGCCGAACTGGACGAATTATTTTCGCTTTTCGTCTGGAATCATGGTTTTGGTACTTTTGCATCGGAAATAAGTCCTTCTGCGTTATTTGCTGCTTATCTATTCATAAAGGAACAGGAAACGAAGGGCAAGTCACGGGGTGAGGTGATGAAGGAACTGCTGGATACGTTTGGCGAGAAGAACCCAGATGTAGGGGTCTTTTACAAGAGTGAAATGTAATCTTTCAAAAAGGAAGCTTTATCAAAGAAACATCATACTTTAGAGGTAATGCTAAAACTTTTTGGTATCTCAGGGAGCCCAAGAATAGCCGCGACCGATGGGATAATTAAAGAAGCGTTACGGTATGCCAAGGCGAAATGGAATGCGGAAACGCGGTACTTCTCTGTTCGCGGTAAGAAGCTCAACTTCTGTCTGCACTGCGACCACGGCATAAAAAAAGGAAGTTGTACTCATGACGATACGATGAAAGACGTGTATTCGGGATTTGAATGGGCAGATGTGGTCTTGGTATGGTTGAATAGACTCATAGATGGTTGTTCGCTGATAAAAGGGGGTGAGAAGAACGTATGAATGCGGATAGTCGGGGGTATAACAGGCTCCGGGGATCGCTTGACCGAATGCGTGACTTTTATGGAGCAGCTCACAAAGAAGTATAAATCCAGGTCTCGTGCCGGATTGATGGGATAGAAGAGGTGGTGACGAATTTTATAGAAGTTGACGCTTATTAGAAGCAAAGGTTTTTTTTAGAACAAAATAAAATTATTTATTGACACAGGTTAACACCGGTTAACGCAGATGAAAACAAATCCGTGTGAATCTGCGTTCTAAATAGCTAGGTAGGAGTTATACCCAATATACAGTGAAAATACAACATGGCCCGAATAGATAGAGACAAAAAAGCCGCTTTGGTATCCGTAGTGGTAACCGCGTTTCTCGTAGTTATAAAATATTCTGTTGGCGTGCTTTCCGGAAGCATCGCCTTACTTGCGGATGCCGTTCACTCGTTTACTGATGTTATAAGTTCCATTGGTGTCTTTATCGGTCTTAAGATTTCAAGTCGTAAGCCCACCGAGAGTTTCCCATACGGATTTTATAAAGCCGAGAATATAGTAAGCCTGTTCCTTGCACTTGCGATTTTTTATGCCGGATATGAGATAGTCCTCACATCGGTCGAGAAGTTTGAAGAGGTTGTGCTGACAAATGTTCCGGCGGCAATCTTAGTTGCAGTGACATCGCTGGTACTCACATTGCTTTTGAGCAGTTATAAACTCAAAGTTGGACGAGAGCTGAACTCGCCCAGCTTAGTCGCTGATGGCAAGCATACGAGGGCAGACGTTTATGCTTCCGCAGTCGTATTGCTTGGCATATTGGGGAATTACCTTGGATTCTATTCGCTGGACCAGATAGCAGGTATTATGATCGCGGTATTCATCTTCAAATCGGGTTACGAGATTTTAAAAGATTCGATAAAGGTTCTTTTGGACGCATCCATAGATTATGATAGCCTGCACAAGATAAGAGAACTAGCATCGGAGGTTCATGGCGTCAGGAAAATACATTCATTGAAGGCAAGAGGCTCCGGTAAATTCATATTCGTCGAGATGGAGATAGAAACGAGCTTGAGAGACCTTGAAAGGGCGCATCTAGTGAGTGCTAAGATAGAGGCGAATATTAAGTCAGAGCTAAAGAACGTGGATAAGGTAATAATACATATAGAGCCGGTGGAGAAGGAATTTATCCGGTTTGCGGTACCCTGCACGGAAAACGAGGGTATGCGGTCTAAAGTCTCCTGGCATTTCGGTGAGGCAGAATATTTCTGTATTTTTGATATAAAAGCAGTGGATAATGAGTTGACGGATATGAGATTCGTAAGAAACCCGTTTGTCGCGTTAGAGAAACGGAAAGGGCTTAAAGTTGCTGAGCTTCTGGTTTCACATAAAATTGATAAAATAGTTACAAAAGAGAGAATAGCAAAGAAGAGTGCGTTTTATGTTTTTGATGATGCTTATGTTGAGTTTGAAGTGACTGATTCTGATACGCTTGGCGAACTAATCGAGAAGTTGTGACAACAAATACGTCTGTTCTGTGAAGAAGTACAAAGCAGCTTCCGGGTGGTTGTTGGTTGCTATGTGCACTCTACCCGACAGCATATGAGTTTATAAGCAATGATAATAGAATCACTACAATAGGTTTATGATGTTAAGAGGCTAAATAGATATAGGAGACACGAATATGAAGGGACTGATACTATCAGGCGGATACGGCACACGACTACGCCCGATTACATACTCGCATCAGAAACAGCTCATCCCTGTTGCGAACAAACCCATATTATTTTATGCGATCGAAGACGTACTCGAAGCAGGTGTAGAGGAGATAGGAATCATCGTGGGGCCAAATAAAGAACAGGTCATGGCAACGGTGCAATCGCAAGATTGGGACGCTGAGATTGTGTTCATTCCGCAGGACGAGCCGCGAGGATTAGCGCATACAATACTCATTGCCGACAAGTTTTTAGATGACGAGTTCGTGATGTACCTGGGCGATAATATATTGCGAGAAGGGATAGTAAAACATGCGAATGCGTTTGCCGGAAACAATTACGATGCGAGCATAATGCTAACCGAGGTAGAAAATCCGGAGCAGTTCGGAATTGCAGAACTCAATTATGACGGCACAATAAAACGACTGGTTGAAAAACCTAAAGTACCACCCAGCAATCTGGCTCTTGTCGGGATCTACTTCTTCAAACCGGTTATTACGGATGCTTGTAATAGCATAGAGCCGTCATGGCGTGATGAGCTTGAGATTACGGATGCTATTCAATGGCTCATTGATAACGGTTACGAAGTGGGCTGGACGAAGGTAGATCGGTGGTGGAAAGATACAGGCAAACCGGACGACATCCTGGAAGCTAACCGGTTGATCCTGGACGATTTGAGCCACGAGATATTGGGCGAGGTAAACTGCGAGCTTAGAGGACGTGTTTCCGTGGGTAAAGGCACAAAAGTGGATGAGAACTCGGTGATTAAAGGGCCGGCACTCATCGGTAGCGATTGCGAAATAACAAATGGCTATATTGGGCCTTATACTACTATCGGTAACGATTGCGAGATATTGAATTCCGAGGTGGAAGATTCTATTGTTATGGATAGTGCTAAGCTAATAAATGCGGGTAATATTGTTGATAGTATTATCGGACGGGGTGCGATAATAGAGAAGAACAAGAGTTTACCGAAAGGGCGTAAGTTTGTTATTGGCGATACTTCCTGGGTGCGTATATGAGGCTGTAAGAATGAAAATATTAGTAACCGGCGGTTTGGGCTTCATCGGCAGCAATTTTGTAAGGCATATGCACGACAGCGCGGATATTGTCGTAGTTGACGCACAGAAGTACGGTTCTAACCCGGCCAATGTGAAAGATTTAGAGTATGAATTTGTGAAAGGCGATATTTGCGATTACGAATTGATGTGCAAGCTCGTGAAAGAGACCGATGCGGTTGTTAACTTTGCCGCGGAGACGCACGTGGACCGAAGCATATCCAGTCCCTATTCTTTTATCGTGAGTAACGTTAATGGCACATACACGATACTGGAAGCGATACGAACGTGTAATCCCCGTGCAAGGCTTGTTCACATAAGTACGGACGAAGTATATGGCGACATAGAAGAGGGCTCTTTTAAAGAGGACGATATTTTAAGGCCGTCTTCGCCATATTCTGCGAGTAAAGCCTCTGCCGATCTGTTAGTTCTGGCTTATGTGAGAACCTATGCCCTAAACGCAGTAATCACGAGATGCACAAATAATTATGGTCGTTACCAATTCCCGGAGAAGTTAATACCCAAAGCGATCATCAGGGCTATCTCAAATATGAAGATACCTATTTATGGCACCGGAAAGAACGTACGCGACTGGATTTTTGTGGATGACCACTGTGAAGCGATAAAAATGGTCTTGAATAACGGCGATAAGGGCGAGATATATAATGTAGCCAGCGGCGCGGAGAAAACGAATCTGGAACTTGTCAGTGCGATTCTCGCGATTATGGATAAGCCCGACTTAGTTGAGTTTGTGGCGGACCGACCGGGGCATGACCTCAGGTATAGCCTTGATTATTCTAAGACGATGGAATTGGGCTGGAAGCCCCAGCACAAGTTCGAGAAGGGGTTAGAAGAGACTATCGAATGGTATTTAAGTAACGAATGGTGGTGGAACTTTTTAGCAGACGATAAGATTCTGCATCCAACGCCCTGGAAACTGGAGTGGTGATAGCATGCGAATATTCATTACCGGCGGCAGCGGCTTGCTTGGCGCTAAAATCGCTGAGCTGGCATTACAGGACCACGAAGTTTACGCGGGTTACTGCCACAACAAGCCGGAATTTGGCGAGCCGGTGAAATTTAATCTGGCGGATGAATTAGCGTTTATTCACGAGATAAAGCCTGAAGTTATCATCCATACCGCGGCGTTAACTAATGTAGATGAATGCGAAACGAACAAGGAGTTAGCGTATAAGATAAATGTAGAAGGCACAAAAAGGGTAGCGGCGATTGCACATGAGTTGGATGCCTTTAGCGTGTATGTTTCTACGGATTATGTGTTTCCCGGTGATAAAGGGCATTATAAAGAAGTGGACGAGCCAAATCCGGTAGATTACTATGGCTACACGAAATTGCAGGGCGAACAGTACTGCGATTGCGTGGCAAGACCGTGCGTTATTTACGGTGCAAAACCCGCCAGCGGTAAGGTTAATTTCGCGTTGTGGATTATAGAAACGCTCAGGAACGGAGAAAAGGTAAATATTGTTACCGATCAGTACATAACGCCAACGTTGAATACGAATTTGGCGCAGATGGTGTTGGAGATAGCGAAGCGAAGACTAAAAGGCATATTTCATACTGCGGGTGCCACGAGGGTTTCAAGATACGAGTTCGCATTGCAGGTAGCGGATAAGTTTGGGTTGGATAAGGACTTGATAGTGGCATCGCGGATGGTGGATATGCGGTGGGCGGCGCTTCGTCCTATGGATTCTTCGCTGGATACGACAAAAGCGGCAAAGTACTTAAAGGAAAAGCCTTATAGTTTGGATATGGCGTTAGAAGTTCTGCGGGGAGAGCTGCGGTGACAATGGCAGAATTGTTGATGCGACAAGGATTAGAGCAAAAGATCCCGAAGAGGTATCAGGCGCCAGTACAAGAGTTTATAAAAAATGTCCTGCAGGACGGTGTGGTATTATATGAAAGAATGGGAAAATCATTTGGTGAAAGCAGAGGAGAAGCTAAGCTCGGCAAAACTTCTGTTTGAACATAATATGTTTGCGGATGCTATAAGTGCAGCATATTATTCAATGTTAGATGAGTTGAAATGAGGAGGAAAGAGAGAAATGTTAAAAGAACTAGAAGTAAAACCTTTAAGGCGATTTGCAGACGAACGAGGCTTCTTTACCGAGCTAATGAGAAGCGACTGGGCAGATATTTTCGATCAGAAAATCGTGCAGACGAACTTTTCGATTAGTTATCCCGGTATGGTGCGTGCGTGGCACAGGCATTTAAGGGGGCAGGTGGATTGTTTTGTGGTTTTGAGAGGCGCGTTGAAGATATGCGCATACGATGACGAAACGGAAGAACTGGACGAGGTCGTGTCTGCGGGAGATAATTTACAGGTTGTGCGGATGCCAGGTCATTACTGGCATGGGTTCAAAGTAGTCGGTGATGAGCGTGCATATCTGGTTTATTTCGTGAACCGATTGTACGAATACGAGAACCCGGATGAAGAACGGCGACCCTGGAACGACCCGACTGTTGTGCCGAAGCTAATAAACGGGAGTACCAATGACGAGCGTTGTGACAAGCCCTGGAATTGGCTGGAGTTGCCGTATAAGTGAACAGAAACTAGAATAGCTATGAAGTTAATATCGCAGTATTACCGAGCAGAGCGGAAGAACAGAGCAGTTATCTTGAACATGACCGAAGAAAACCCGGGTGCTACTTTACTCGATTGCGGCTGCTCAAACGGTGATTTCACAACTAAAATAGCGTATAGAATAGGAACACAATCAGTTTACGGGATTGAATTTATAGACGAAATAGCAAAGGAAGCAGAAGAAAACGGGGTTTCTGTTTATCATGCTAACCTGGATTGCGAGTTCACGATTGAGGATGATACTGTTGACGTGGTGATTGCGAACCAGATAATTGAGCATCTTTATAATCCGGACCAATTTGTTAAAGAGGTCTATCGAGTACTGAAAAAAGGTGGGTACGCTATTGTATCAACACCGAATTTAGCCAGTGTCCATAATTTGTTTGCTCTGTTATTCGGTAAACAGCCATTTCCCGCGCATGCCAGTACTGAACTCATCCTGGGTAATTCCTTTGACCCGAAACATGGTCTGAAACACGGAAGCAAAGGCGAAATACATGTGCGTGTCTTTACTTACGAGGCGTTGACGGAGTTATTCGAGTATTATGGGTTCGGAGTTGAAAAAACGGTGGGGGTTGGTTACTATCCATTCCCAGACGTGATTGCACAGGGTTTGGCTCGGATAGATAAAAAGCATGCGGTGTATTTGACGCTGAAGGTAAGGAAATGAAGATACTACATCTCACAAAAAAATATCTGGAAGCCATAGGTGGAGACGCGGTCGTTGTATCCCACTTAGAAAAAGAGCAGCTAAAAAGGGGTCATGAAGTTTTTATTCTCACATCTAATTGTCCCGAGATAAAAGAGCAAGAAAACGTATTCAAGTTCGGATTGAAAGATATATCGTATGATTTAGACCGAATAACAATTCGTAGGCTTATATCGTTAATTATCTTGCTGATAGTAGGCTTTAAATATTTACAAATATTGAAGCCAGACGTAATCCATACACATTCCGCGGATTTAGGGTTTTTTATTTCCATATCCGCTCGGTTATACCATATCCCGGTTGTAAATACATGTCATGGCGTTACCTTTCCCGACAAACAATACAGCGTCATAAAACGATTTGCAGAACTTTTTTGCTTGAAGCATTCCGGATTCAAGAAGATTATAGCCGTAGATAAGTCCAGTTTAAAAGATTTTGAAGCAGCAAAAATTAAAAATGGGATATATATTCCAAATGGTGTTGACATAGAGCGGTTCAATTGTAACAAATCGGGAATTAAGAATGGAAAAATTAGATTCTTATTTGTAGGTAGATTAGAGGAGCAAAAAGGGTGCAAATATCTTATCCGGGCAACAAAGATGTTACTTGAGAAGACAAATAACTTTCAGGTTTTAGTAGTCGGCGATGGATCTCAACGCGCGATGTTGACTAACTTAGCAAAAGAGAATAAGTTAATTGGTTGTGTATCCGTTTTGGGCGGGGTAAACGATGACGAGTTAAATGAATTATATTGTACAAGTGATGCGTTCGTATTACCTTCGCTCTGGGAGGGTATGCCATTAACGCTATTAGAAGCATGGGCTGCAAAACTGCCGGTGATAGTCACAAATGTAGGCGGTATTCGTGACGTCTGTGAGGATGCTAAGAACGGGTTGGTCGTAATGCCTGAAGACCCGGAGAGCATAGCAGAAGCTATGTTTAGGCTGATAGAAGATGCCGAACTGAGGAGCCGATTAGGAGCAAATGGTAAGGCACAGGTGAAGAGCGATTTTTCATGGGACAAAGTAGTTATGAGCACATTGAGACTGTATAAAGAGATAATAGCTTAGTTCAGTACTTCCCGTACATCGTGAATTTTTTTGTAATCCAAGCGGGTAGATGTTTAGAATGCAACCCAAACCAAAAACCAGTTGCTTCTGCGAGATGGTGGACTATGCCTATGGGAATCCATTTGATCGTAACCGCAAGTCGGTATCCCGTTTGCCGCATAAACTTTAAATCTAACATACACACGATAAAAGCAAATAAGGGTATTAACAGCAAATATACGTGGTTATTGTCCCCAAATACCTGTTTATGTGCTGCACCTGCATCGAAATACCGCTTAAAAAGTTGTTTTCGTGTATATGTGTGAGAATGATAAACCACCGATTCTGGTTCATATACAATCTTATATCCTGCTTCTAATACACGTTTTGACCAATCTTGATCTTCCGCCATTATCAAATCCTCAGAAAACGGGAGTTCTTCCCAGACTTCTTTTCGTATACAGGAACTGATATTGGAGAAGAAGACAAGTTTTTTGTAATCCTTTTTGTATGCGTCATAATCCGTTATCTCTTTAAGTTCCCAGTTATCGCCCCATGCTCGTGCGATATATCTTGCGTCTGAAGGTCCGCAGCCAGGTTTGGGGAGATTCCTACTGTAGGCACCGGCAATTTGAGTATCTTGCCTCATATCTTTGATGAGTCGGTCTAACCAATTTCCGTTTGCGGGTATGGCATCCTGGGTTATGTACACAAGATAGTCACCCTGTGCCAGACGTGCACCTAAGTTTCTTGTTTTGCCGTGTCCAAATTCTTCGGGTGCTATTTTTATTAATCTCGCAGGATATTTAGCGAGTATATTAAGCGTATTGTCGGTTGAACCGGAATCAATCACAATTACCTCGTACTTGTGCTTTGTTTTCTGCTGGGATATACCGGCGAGGCACTTATCGAATTCGGCGCCTGCATTTTTTGTGGGGATAATAATAGAAATATCCATTTGTATTATATCGCTTTGTTTTTAGAGTTAATTAATTAAATGTTTGTAGCATGCGATAAATAATAATAGTACTCTATGTAATGTGCATTTACTCGAAGGTCGGTTAAACCGTCACCACGCATAGCGGTTCCAATTGTTGTTCACCATCTCACGGGTTTTAGCAACTCCCGTTCTTTTAGTGGCGTTCTATTTACCAGTATAGCCAGTATTTTACTCATAGCCACTAAATGCGCTTTTAAAAAAGTAGAGGGGTATCTTAGCCCTATATGAGCGTTTTTAGCAAAATGAATTAATGTATGTTTAACCGCTAAATCCAGTGGATAAAATTGCCATACATACCAATACCAATTCCTTATAGAATAATAATCGCCTTTTTTACTATGTCCCTGCGTTTGCGATACTTTATGATAAGCCTTCGTGTTGGGATTATATTTTATTTTGTAACCGGCGTTTATTATCTTAGCACCTAGTGCGAATTCATTATGATATAAAAAATATTCCTTTGGGTATCCACCTACTTCATTGAATATATCCGTTCTTATCATTGCACTGCACCCCACAAATACAGTAGTATAAAACTCTTTCTTCATCCAATCGTCAGTTAAACCATAAACCCAAAAACCCCAATCTTCATTGGTATAAAAATTCAATACCCGTCCCGCAATACAACCCAACACACTATCAATTTCAAATTCTTTTACATTCTTATCAATCCAAGTCCGTTCTAACATCGCATCATTGTCCATCACCACGGTATATTTCCCTGTTGCATTGGCAAAGCCGATATTAAACGTTTCACAAGCACCATATGATGGGTCAGGCATCACAATTAATTTAACTTCTGTAAAATCTCCCCGGATTAACTCTATTGAGCCATCTGTGGAATGATTATCTACAACGATTATTTCTATGTTCTTGTATGTTTGAGTTCTAACAGATTCTAAACACTCCCTCAAGTCGTCTTTTTTGTTCCAGTTTACTATTACTACAGAGACTAAAGGCCGACTACTCATACTCAACACCTCTAATCAATTCACTGTAAATCAGCTCAAGTTCTGATGCGTGCTCTTCTACCGATTTGAATCGTTTAATATTCTTTTGTAAGCTATTGATAAGTTCCGGGTTCGTTATAAACAACTCCAGCTTTTCTAATAACGCGTTTGTGTCATTGGGCTTAATGATAAAACCAGTTTTACCATCTTCAATCGTCTCTGCCACGCCGCATAAGTCGCTAACAATTATAGGAATACGAGCTTGTAAAAACTCAATACCAACAAGACCAAAAGCTTCATACCAGATAGAAGGAACTACACCCACATCTATCTCTTCAAAAACGTGGTTTATCGCTTCGTGCTCATAAGTTCCTTTGAATTCTATATTTAGTTGTTTAGCCTTTATTTTGCCAATATATTCCGGATTTCCCCAGCCATAAACGACCAATTTCGCCTTGTTTTGATCTAACTGCGAAAAAGCAGCTATTAAGGTGTCTAGACCTTTATGCGATGCACAACCACCCATAAAACCGAATACGATAGGATAATCAGTATTTCTGTATGGTTTGGGCTCGATTGTATCTATTTTTTTTAAACCTCTGTAAACAACCTTTATCTTCTCTTTATTGATACCATATTTAACATAGACATCTTTCGTGATATTTGAGATGGCTAATATCGTATCTACCTTTTTGTTCAGTTTTTCGATGAAGCATCTTCTCCGTTTGACATACCGCTTAGCTTGTTCTTCTGTATCTTCGTCCGTTATGTCCGGATATGTTCTAAAAAATCTAAATATGGCATTCCCCCCTCGATATAGCACCCTCATAGAATAATAAATGCAGGGATTTTTTTTGAAATTATCTACTCTTCGTACCCATTTCGTCAATCCTGTAGTCTTATGTAGCGAATGGATTTCGCACTCTACGCATCGTCTTCCTGCATCATAGTCATCACAAATTTGGCTATGGACGTAATCAAATAAATTGACTTGGGGACAAAGAGGCCGATAATTATGTATGGAAAAAATCAGTGGGATTTTATAGTTTTTTACAACGTCAATTATTCCTGCTGTTAAACCTTCGAATTCATGTATATGGACAATATCGGGCATCTCCTTTGATAAAACGTCTTCAAAAAGTCGCTCTATTGTCTTCTGATGACACTCATCGAGAGGTCGCTCCATCCTTTCGGGTGCTATATTGGGTGAATTTACTAATTCATAGTATTTTATGCCGTTTTCTTTGTATTCTTTTAGGTATGGCTTTAGTTTTAGGTCGTAAGACCCGGGGAAGAAGTATATCTCTTGGTGCCCTCTTTTTACGAGCTCGGCCATGATGTCTTCTACATATTCTATGAGTCCTCCTACTCTGTGTGTTCTTTTCCACCAGGCAATGCGTAAAATTTTCATGGGCTTCTCCTACATAAAGAACGGAATATTGACCTCAAGAGTCCCAAGGCCGTTAATAGATTACATAAATATAAAACATACCACATACTCAAGACTTTCTCTTTCATCTCGGGTGTTCCCCTCTGCTGGACTATCCGTCTTATAGAAGATATTCGTGGTGGTAAAAGTAATCCAAATGCTGAATATGTAACAGCCCTTAGCGGTTTTCCTTCATCGAGCTCGATATACGTCATACCGGTACCGACACGAAATCGCTTCTTAAGCAATTCTTTCAGCGGACGTGCAGGATGTTTTATAACTGCTTCTGGAGCATAAACAAGCAAAAAAACCACTTTTGGTGGCTTTGGCGGTCCATTGGACATCCACACCCGACTTTCGCCTGTCTGAAAAAATCCCTATCTCATCAAACAAAGATGCTTTTACGAACAGATTCGCAGTTGTCGAAATGTTTTGCTCTTTAATATAGAATTCGTGTCGCATATGAATAGTAGAATCGTATTGCTCGGCAATGGTCTTACGTCGGGAATAAATAAACTCTATCTGACCGCCTACTAAATCGGCGGATTCTGTAACCAATACCTTTACTCCTTCTTTAACCCATTGCGGTGTCGCAATGCAATCAGAATCACAAAAAACTAATATATCATTCTTGGCATTCCGAATACCCTCGTTTCGAGCGGCATAAGAGCTTTGTATAGTGTTCTCTTCTAATAATTTAACGGGATACCGTTTTACTATCGTTTTGGTTCGATCTGTGGAATTGTTATCAACAATAATTATTTCAAGTAGTTCCTGCGGATAATCCAAATGTAATAGCGATTCTATCAGGGTCGCAATATTCTTTTCCGCATTGTAGGCAGGAACAATGAGGGATACTGAGGGTAGCGCATTTATATCCTCAATGGGCATCTCCAGACCTCTATCACCCTTAGTTAAACCTGCATTTGCGACAATATATTCAACATCCTTTTGTAGTAAGTCCTGTGTGACCATTATTATACCCTTATTGAAATATTCCTTAAATAATCAATAGGCAATCGTGTCAACTCGTAAATGCGAGCAGTATGTGTTAACGCATCCTCTGTATTTCTATCCATCATACCTGTTTTTTCATTATAACACATTTTAAACTGTTCACTTATCCACCACTGGCTGATTTCTATCAATTTTTTTTCATTTAAATCCTTTAAAATACTTAAAGAATATGGCACTTCAAAGCCAGACGGATTGTAGGGATAGCCATATTTATTGTTAGTTAAATTATGTCTATACTCAACCGTTAGCATATAATCAACCGCCTTCTTAAATGGCTCAGAACCCCAAAATGGATGTGAGGAGGCTTGCGTCTTTAAAATGGCGAAAGCATACATGTTAAAAGAATGATAGCCGACAGATCTATACAACTCCTTTTTGTAGATGTCTTTTTTACTCTGTTCTCTGAAGGAGGCTTCTTTATGCCGTGGCACAATTCTTAAAGTCTGTAGGATGCTTCCAATCCTTCTTCTCAGTTTAGCTATTGGTGTGGGATTGTAGGCAAATTGTTCTTCCAGTAGCCATTCAATGGGATGATAAACAAGACCATTTTCAAGAATTGTTAAGTTTTGCGGTAGGCAATCCATGAATCTTTTCACCCTGCCCCTTATCTCAGCATTTCGTTTACCTTTAATGCAGGAGGCACAGGCAGCGAACCATAGTTGATGATTAAAAGTGGCATCTATTGAAAGAACATGACCGTCAATTTCAAGACGACTCCAAAGACATTGCTTCGCATTAAATGGATGTTGAAAAAATACTTCTTCAGCGAGTAATGCGTATTTGTTGTTGCCCAAAATTCTTGTTGCTTCAACCAATGCCTCAAAAGTCCAAGCCTGACCAATTAAGCCATTGCATTTATCCTTATCTTGTTTATTCCGATGATAAAAGGAATAGCCGTTTGGCCGTGCATCTTCTGAATATAAATATTCAACCAGCTCGCGAACTTTATCTTTAAATTTATCATTGCCTGTTAATTCATAACACTTAGCAAAAATCATGAGCCAATGTCCTGAATTACGTACAGGAGTTTCAGGATCAAAATAAGGGCCATTATGACCCGCCGGGCACGAACCATCTCCAAGTTGTAACTCAAGTATACCTTCCGCCATTTTTAGGATTAAATCGCTTAGCATCATTTTCCTGCTCTCGGTCTGAAAACGCCAAATAGTTCCATCAATATTCCCAACCCCATTGATATATTACACAAATATGAAACACACCACATACTTAAAACTTTCTTATTCATCTCTGTCGTCCCTCGTTGATAGATTAACGTTTTTATGAAAGGCAGAGATGGCGGTAAAAATAACCTAAATATGGAATACATAAAATTCCCTGGCGACCTCCATTCACCAACCATGATATGCGCCTGCCCCCTACCAACACGGTATTGCTTCTTAAGTAAAGATTGCAAAGGACGTGCAGGATGTTTAACAACCGCTTCGGCGGCATAAACAAGAGAACAGCCGTTTCTGGTTGCATTGGCAGTCCACTGGACATCTCCCCCGGACTTTACCCAATCTGGAAACAATCCCATCTTGTCAAACAAGGAGGATTTTACGAACAGATTTGCCGTTTTTGCTACATTTCTATCCTTAATATTCAATTTGATTTGCATATTGGTTATAGAATCATATAACTCCGCAGCCGTCTTGCGTTCAGAATAAAAAAACTTTACTCTACCACCCACTAAATCTGCCGATTCGGAAACTAACGCCTTGACCCCTTTTTTAACCCATTGCGGTGTGGCAACGCAATCAGAATCGGTAAAAGCTATGATTTTATTTTTAGCGTTCCGAATACCCTCGTTTCGGGCGGCATAAGAGCTTTGTATAGTGTTCTCTTCTAATAATTTAACGGGATACCGTTTTACTATCGTTTTGGTTCTATCAGTGGAATTGTTATCAACAATAATTATTTCAAGTAGTTCCTGCGGATAATCCAGATGTAATAGCGATTCTATAAGGGTCGCAATATTCTTTTCCGCATTGTAAGCAGGAACAATGATGGATACTGCGGGTAGACTATCCATTACATCATCAAATCTTTTCACCACTTCTTCCGTATTACCCTCGGGTGCATCATTCATCATATTTAGTTCTAGCTTATTTTTAAAGTTGGATTTATAAATTCTATTTACCGCCCAATTTCCGCGCTAATACCAATATATTGCCAGATGTATGTTTTATATTTACCGATACTTGTCCTAAAAGTTTTAATAACGGCATCAAAAAGATTTTTAATGCTATTCTTTTATCCGTTACTCTATCTAATTCCCAAGCAAGTTCGCCCATAAAACCAAAGGTATTTTCTGCGGCTATAATTTCAAACCCGATTTTATGAAGAATGGACTTCATTTCATCAAGCGTATACTGCCCTCCAATATGCTCTTCCTCGGCCCAAGTATTAAATTCAGCAAAGAACTTGTCGGGAAAAATACGCTTTTTCCCGATGTCGTAAGGCATGTGAAGATAAAGGTATCCACCATTTTTCAGTGCTTGGTAGAAACGCTCTATCACTTGGGTATTATTTGGGATATGTTCCAATACGTCGATGCAATACACAAAATCATAGGTATCTTTATCTTTTAACTCTAAGAGGTTCCCCTGCCTAAAGAAGAAATTGGATGGACAATTACTTTGAAACTTCTGCACTTTTATATCCATTGCTATTATTACAATCCAGGGAAATCTTTTAGCCATTTTTATAGCATACTGTCCACCCCCACAACCGGCATCGAGAACATTTGTGACCTTTTCTACCGGTAATTGCCCAAGGTATTTCTGGAAGTAGAGGCTTCGTATATAGTTTCCTATGTGAACGGGATAGTACGGTGTGTGCACCAGTAAATTTTTGGCGATTGGTTTTAATTCCATTTAGTTAGACCTCTTAGATTCTTTTAATTCTATTATATCCGTGTCAGCAGTAAGCAAAGCCTTGTACCTTTTTACTAATTGCTGGTTGAGCTTTCGGACATCATACCGTGCTTCTATAACCTTTCTTCCTGCTCTGCCCATTTCGGGCCATATTTCGGGATGCAAAACTAAATATTCCAGTTTTTTCGTCAGGGTATTTACATCTCGCTCAGGAACGAGAAAGCCCGATTCTCCGTCAAGTACTACCTCGGGGATGCCACTATGAAAAGTAGATATTACAGGCAAACCCGCAGCCTGTGTTTCCATTAAGACAACAGGAATGCCTTCTTGACCGCCGTTACGTGCTGTTACACTTGGAAGGACAAAGATATGTGAGTCATGATAAAGTCTAAAAAGTTCCTCGTCTTCTACATCACCTAAAAATTTAACATGATTTTCAATCCCAAGTTCCGTGGCAAGAGATTCCAATTCTCCTCTTAAATAACCATCTCCTACAATTGTATAAATAACATTCTTGTGTTTATTGATTAGCTTTGCTATGGCTTTAATTGCATATTTGTGCCCTTTCTTTTCGACTAACCGTCCCACCGTCAATATTTTTACAGATTCTCCGGGTAGTATTTTTCTTTCTGAATATTTAAATTTTTCTAGATCAATACCCATGCGATGAACCTTTATTTTTTTTGCATCACCGCCTAACCCAACCAATTTCTTTTTCCAATGTTCACTAATTGCTAAAAACAAGTCGCCCCTAATAAACAAATCATTGTAAACACCTGTGCCATTGTTCAAAATAAATGTTGACATATCATACCCATGAAATGTTGTAATAATTTTAGCCTCAACGCCTATTTCCTTAAGAGATGCACCAATAATTCCGTTCGGACCAAAATGGCAGTGAATAATGTCAAAATTCGTATCCAGAAAAGGGATTAAAAAGTATAACCCCTGTAATGATAATGCAGATTTACCATAGCGAAATAAAGTTAGTGATTTAAATATTTTAATTGGATGTTTATAAAAGTTTGTGATTATTAGATATGATGCTTTCATAACTCGTTTTATTTTATTTTTGGGTATATCGAAATAAAGAACCCGGTCCATAAGCTGGTAGATTTCTACGTCAAGATGTACCTTGTTCTCATTGGGATTGTACTCCGCAAATATCATGACCTCATGCCCCATGTCTAAGAGTCCTGTGATTTGGTTCAAGATAAAAGTTTCTGATACTTTTGGGAATACGTTAACAATAAACGCTATTTTCATTTCAGCATCCTCACGCATTCTTTCCAATGATAATATGTTCTTCCGCTCCGTACTTTACGTATGGCTCAAGTTTTATTATCGCTTTATAAATCAAATTTATCTTAAAAGGTATATTTGAAAGAACTGTGAAACGATAGACCCACCTTGAGATGAAATTAAAATATTTATCTTTTCTTACAATCGCTAAACCATTATTTTGAAACAATTGTTCGATCGCCTCTAAAGTGTATCCTTTACGAACATGGCCCCAACTTATGTTTATAACCTCTGTTTTTTTCCTGTTTAGAAGTGGAAAAGAAATGCCATTTTGCATGGGCGTGGTTAAAATAACTTTACCATCTATCTTCAAAACTCTGGCAAGTTCCTTAACCAGTTTATTATCTTCTTCAATATGTTCTATCAGGTCAAGACAAAAGACCACATCAACTTGATTATCCTCGATAGGCAATTCAAGAGCAGATGCACAGAGGGTATTCAATCCACGTTCTTTTGCTAATAGTAAACCAGATTTATCAGTATCCACAACAGTTATTCTAATATTAGGGAATGATTTTTTAATATCGCTTGCAATAAATCCGTCGTAGCCGCCAATATCAAGAATAAGTGAACCATCTTTAACTTCGGATTTTAAAACGCTCTTTAAAGCACACCAACGCAATAATATTCCAGGTCTCATACCTTTTCACCCATTATCCTTCCTAAACTTTGCTTAAAAAGCTTTCCTAATAGAAATAATTTCCTCAGCCACCTTCTAAGGTAAGAAGTTAAAAAAAATCTTTTTAATTTAAACTTTTTAAAACCTGCAGGAATAGGTTCTGCATCAAATTTTATACCTTCCATTCTCAACAATTTTCTAATCCTCTTCAGTTCTTTTCTTCTCATTCCCTCCACAATCTCAGTTCCATATATATATGTCAAATTTGCACACATCATTTGATAACCCGTGTAACCAAATTTTTCCTTGAAAAAGTGATCGCCCAATTCTCTATTTAATTTCTTGTAATATCTAATGGTATTCTTTATTATATGTAACCTATTTTTACACATATTGTATTTGTGTTGTCTACGAAAACCCCCTATAAATGGGAAATATTCAAAATTGACTCCTGCTGTTGCGAGTTTACTTAAGAAATACCTATCTTCACAAGCCTTTAATTCTTCATCAAATAAACCAAACTTTTTAAATATCTCTTTTTTGATTAATAATGAATGGATGGGGGTTGGATAGATATCCCAGAAATCATAATACATGGGAAACATATCTTTAACTTCTCCAATATACCGTAAATATGCACGTTGAGATTCATGATCATATTGTGTTATTTCACAATAAGAAACTATATTATCCAGAATTTCAGAAAATTCCAATTGCAATTTAATTTTATCTTTATGCAAAAAGTCATCAGCATCTAAAAACTGTATATATTCACCAGAGCATTTTTTCAATCCAGCATTTCTGGCAGCAGCAAGACCTTTATTTTCTTGATTAATAAGTATAATATTGTTTTTATATTTTTCCAATACAGAAAGAGGATTGTCAGTAGAGCCATCGTTAACTACGATAATTTCAATATTCGGATATGTTTGATTTAAAATACTTTCAATTGCTTCTCCAACATATTGCTGTTGATTATACAAAGGAATAATTACACTTACCTTAGGGCTGTTTTTAATATTCATATTAAGCTCCCGTCAACAATATCTTTTAAACTTAACTTGGCATCCTCAAAACTAGTTCTTCTCGTTTGAAAATCTCTCAGTATTTTGTCGATTTTTTTCGAAAGTAGAATTTTAGCTAAAAAACTATATAACTTAGAAGGTCCTATTCTACCAAATGTGGTGATGCTGATAAAAAAAAAGACAATAGTTATAGGTATACCCCTTAATACATCGGTTTTTTCTACGAGTAGATTGATAAACAGCCGGGTAGCCTGCTCAACATCCACAATGTTGTTCTTGACCATTGCTAAGACAACGGATATTTTTTGTTCCTTTATATATTTTGCCTCGATGTTCTCATTGTGCTTTCGCCACATATACAGGTATTCGGGAATGTTAGCCAACTTATATTTTTCAGATAATCTTAGCCAGAGGTCATAGTCCTGAGCTCTTGCTATTGACTCGTCATAAAAATCCACATCAAGAAGACATCTCATCCTTATCATCGCAGAACCGTGAGCGATGCAGTTGTCCCTTCTAAAGAACTCCCGAATCTGAGCGTCTTCTATTGGTCTATCCATGAAGCTAATAACTTCAGAATCTTCATTTAATATCTTCGCGAAAGAGCCAACAACTGCATAATCTCGGTGGGTCTCCAAGAACTCTACTTCTTTCTCCAACCGTTCGGGCGCAGAAACATCATCCGCATCCATCCGCGCAATATACTCACCCCTTGCTATCATCAACCCTATATTCAACGACTTAGTCAACCCTATATTCTTCTCGTTGTCAACAATTTTAATTCTGGGGTCATCGTAACTCCGCAGTATCTCCACCGTTCTATCCGTAGAACCGTCATTAACAATCAAGAACTCAAAATCCGTAAACGTTTGATTGAGGATACTATCAATAGCTTCTCGCAGATACTTCTCACCGTTGTACACGGACATCAGAACAGTAACCTCAGGGTTTTTCATGTTTTTCAAATATCCTTTTTAGAGCGTCTTTATCCAGAATGTCTGCTTCTACCAATTTGAAATTTCTCTCGCTTAAGAAAGATCTAATGTTGTTCCTTTTTAGTTCTGGATTATAATAATCGTTGAAATTATCCAGACATCTTACCTCCTGCCCTTCTTTTAATAGCCGTTCCACTAAGTGGCTCCCGATGAAGCCCGCTCTTCCAGTTACCAATACTTTCATCTCTAATGGTCTCTCAATCATATTTCGCACCTATTCCTTGTCAACTTCCCTTTTCCAACCTTTTTCCGCCAATCATAAGTTTTTTCGTGAGTTTTTTCTCACTTTCATGAGGTGATTCTGACGCATTATGAACCGTAGTTTTTCCTTTCATATCCCAATTACACTTCCATTGCATTTGTCCCTTTTTGTCCACTTTGTAAGTTGGATTTAAACTATAGTATACACCCCTACCGGTTCTACCACTCTTAATCATATTTTACACCTCTTCCTTTACCTGTAATGTTTAGCAATATTTTTTTCGTTTTTATTGGTTAATGCCGATACCTTGCCGATATTGCCTATTTAAGAACATATTTTCTACCCCTCTTCTCACCTACGGGCTTTACTAATCCTACTTTAACAATGTCCTCCAAATCTTTGCGCAGTGTTCTATCGGAAATCTCAGGAGATATGATTCTAAATTTAGAAAGCGTTATTTCCTTATTTTCTTTTAGATATTTTATTGCTTTTTTCTGTCTTTCATTCAATCCTATTTTATCGAGATATTCTTCCGTGAGCTTTGTTTTCATAAATGTGACAACCAAATCGCCGATAACATATTCAAATTCCGGTTCTGAAAGACCCCACTCTAAACATCTCTTTACCATTTCATTCGTTCCTGTCCCCCATTGTTCAATGTATCCGGTCAAAAAGACTCATCTCTGTTTTGCGTAATTCTTTGCGTAATTTTTGCGTAATTCGGCAGAATATACCGTATATCTCGCTTCCCTTCTCCAACTCTAATCAATAAACCTTTTGTAACAAGTTGCGTCAGATCTATTGTAGCCGTCTTCCTTGAAATGCTATTTAGAGAAGTGTACTCCTTGTTACTAATAGAGCCCTTCTTAACGATATAATCCATCGCTTTTATCTGCCTTTCATTAAGTCCCAATCTTTCTAAATCCCCTACGGTTGGAGGTAATCTAAAAGTAACAACAAATGCCCCTGAAATATGTTCAAATACAGGTTCTGGAATCCCCCAGTCTCTGCACTGGCTTATCATATCCAGAGTTCCGCCGCCTACATCCTCCACATATTTTACCCAGAAGAGCTGTTTGAATAAGAGAGGATTGCGAGGCACCGATACATGTTCTCTTCTCAAATCTTCTATGGTTATCACATCAGGAAGCGTTCCAGGACTCCAAATTTCTATTCTATCATCAAATATCCGAACTTGTACCTTTGATGGAGACTCGTAATCTCTATGTGCAACGGCATTTACAACTGCTTCTCTAATTGCATCTGGTGGGTACTCATATTTCTCCTCCCTTTGAACTTTGCCAGGAACCAACCGTATAGATTTCCTTATATTCCGTAACACAAAGTCCTCTGCTTTATCAACCAAATCAAAAACAGTTCCTTCTATCGTTTGGAAATCAGTATATGGTTTAATAGGTTCATTTCCAGAAAATCTTATACATTTTACCTCTGATTGTAAAACCATTGGTTCTTTGAAGAACAGTAAAAGCGCCGCATTTGTTAGTTTCCCATTTCTTAATAGTTTTAGTTTCATTAAAGCCTCTTCGATGGGAGCATCTTCTGAAAGGTTTAACCCTCTTTGTTTTCTCGCGTCTTTCAAGAACCATTTGACTTTCCTTTCGTTTATATCCCCAAAATTCACCCCTTCACAAACCTGCTCATCCCAATAAATTCTCTCACCACTCTCTTTTGCCAGCTTTCTTATTTCGCTGGAAGAAATCCTTTGATTTGTCTTTCCGACCCTCTTGTAAGCATGATTTCTGAAGAAAACGGGCTTTTCTGAACCCACTTTTACTTCAATCACAACAATTTCCTTATTCTCAATCTGCTCGGTTTTCATAGAAGGAAAAATCGCCGGGTCGGTATTTCTTTTGATGTAGTTTGCCAATTCCTCTAATGTATTTCTGCCGATTTCAACACCAATACATGTTCCGGCATCCGAAATACCTATCAATATGGAACCGCCATTCGCATTGGAAAACGCAGAAATTGCCTGACCGAGTTCTTCTTTAAGTCGTAGAGATTCTTTGAACTCTAAACTTTCAGTTTCTCCCTTATGTATCAATTCTACAAAGTTGTTCATTTCATTTTAGAAAATTTGTTCATCGCCTTGCAAATTTGATTATTCATAGCTTTTAAAATATGCTTTGCCCCTATTTAAAACTTTTACTATCAGTATCGTAACCCCGCAGGATCTCCACAGTTCTATCAGTATCTTCCCCCTGCAAAAGTTCTACAACGCTCCAGATTTCTCCCCACCTGAATTCTATATCTGTTGCCTTTAAACCTGCTTGACGCAGTTCTTCAAAGTACTCTTCCTGCGTATACTCGATGTAATGCGTGGAGTCAAGGCGATAATCCATGCCGAGTTCTTTTTTAAGCGGCACTCGCCAATCGCGTTCAAAAAGCGGCACGCGAATAATCAACCGTTTGGGTTTAATTTGTTGTACGATCTTCTTCAAAAATTCTACTCGCTGCTCAATATGTTCCAGCACATTGGACAGCGTAACGACATAAAATGTTTCATGGGGCAATTCCTTAAGTGCATCACCGTGAATAAAATTCAAGTTGGGATGTTTATAGTGCTTTCGTGCGTACCGGATGTTTTCCTCGTTCAACTCAATACCCACAACTCTTACATCAGGAACTTGAGTCGCCATATCGTAACTCAAAAAGCCATTACCACAACCAATGTCCAGAACACGTTCGCCCGGTTTGAGATTCTTAATGAAAAAATAGTGATAGTTGATATGCCTGTGCTTGGTATGTATCCCATTCCCGTAATCCACCGCGGCTTTTCCCTCTAAATGATACAAACGATTTTCCAGTTCAAATAGAAATTGTAATGTTTTCTTTGGTGAAGTTTGTTTAACAGATAAACGGACCATCTGCATCAAAACGTCAGCACGGGTAGAAGGCGATAGCCGTTTTAACCATCGGGCAACTCCATAAATCAGCAGATTCGTTAAACTGAATTTCATTTAGCAATAACCTCCAGGATAACTTCAAGTTCCAGTTTTAATATTTTGTCTATGCTATATTTTTTCAGTATAGATTCTCGCGCGTTTTTCCCAATTGTTTTTTGCAGTGACTCATCGGATAAGACTGTTTCTATGGCATTTGCAATATTTGCATGATCTGTCCTACATAAAAATCCGGTTTTCATATGTTCAATATTTTCTTTTATTCCATTGACATCTGAACCGATACATGGTAACCCACAACTCATCGCTTCAAGCAATGTTTTTGGATGCCCTTCATAGTAGGATGGTAAAATGAAAACTTTTGCTTGGTTGAGGATATCAGGTAAATCAAAACTTGATACATTGCCTTTGAAAATGACGTCTAATGCATAGTGATTTACTATTTCTTTAATTTCGTTATCGTAACAACATCCACCTACCATTAACAATGAAAGATTTCTATTTTTTGTTTTCAAATAATGAATTGCTTTTAATAGATTACCTATGTTTTTTTGGTTCCCTGCTCTGCCTACAAAAATAAGGTCGTATTTTTTTTGTGTTTCCAGATGTGGTTTGAAGACATCAGTAACCACATAGTTGGGGATAACCTTTATTTTCGATGGTTCCACGTTATATTGTTTTATCACGAGTTCACGCTGCCATGAAGAGGTTACAATTCCCATATCTGCGTAGGAAAAAGCTCGTTTCTCTAATTGAATTGCATCATTGATTGCTTTTTGGTCATTTGATTGATTTTTAATGAAATAACTATGCAAATAGCCACACCTAACTATTAGTTTTTTGCCAAAATGTTTTTTAATCCAGATAGGAATTTCTGAACCTGGTATTTGATTGGTTTTTAATATGTCTGACCCATAGATTTGTGGTGAATATTTTGATAGCAAATGCAATATAGTTAGTTTTGGGTTATTGTGCCATGTAGTAGATAAAAGATTAATTTCCTCAAGATTTTTTCTATAGACTCTATCTCTTTTTCCGCCGTATGTTACCATGTTTACTTCTTTTAAGTTTTTACTTAATCTTTTATATAGTTCTAACTCTCTATCAAGGTTGCCTACTTCCACCCAGGTTTTCAGACTCACGCCGCCTGTGAAAAATAAGGTTAAGGTCACATCACCTTTTTTTCTCATCATTTTACTTTTACAACTCCGAAGAGACTTCTGTAGCTAATAGGGTGTTTAGAAAAAATGTTTTGTGTGTCTTTTTTGAATGGGTATAATTGTGAGGACTCTAAACAAATTATTTTAAATCCAGATCGTAGAAAAATGTCTTTCAATCTCTCTTTAGTTAGAGGGTTACAATGTTGACTATTTTTAATCCTGTCTTTATGTGTTTTGCCGTTTATTATTAAAAGCAGGATGTCTAAAAGTGATGAATAAATCTTTACCAGTTTATCAAATCGTGAAGTTCTAACAGTTTTAAAGGGGATTAGAGGCCAGTAAGTGTATTTTTTTGAAAAGAAAATATAATCGTATTGAGTTGGAAATGTGTGAAAGATAAGATAACCATTTTTCGAAAGGGCTTTTTTTACAGATTGAAGAAATGATCCTAATTCATCATCATGAAGGTGTTCAAATATATCAAAACAAATAGCGATATCAATTCGCGATGAAGAAATATCTGACCATTCACTAATATCTCCACAAATAAATTTGGGAGTTACATTTTCTTCTTGGGAAAGTTGCCTAGCAATGTCTAAGGCAGAAGGGTCAAAATCAACTCCAAATGCTTGATATCCAAGTTTTGCAAATTCTATTGCAAATGTACCTATAGAACAGCCGACATCTACGACAATGCTTTCCGGAGGACTTTTATTCAGATTCTTCACAACATATTTATTAACTAAATCAAAAGATAGAGCTATCCTTTTCTGCCAATGATTATTAGTTCGATTTCTGTATTTATTAGCCTGATTTATTTGATAATCTTGACCATATTCTGCGGATGTTTGTTTAAGCTTATTTATTGGCATTTTTATAACTCACCTCTTTTTTAAGAACAGCCCATAAAGTACCAATGTATAAATTTCGATTAGATACATGAGGTAACAAATAAAAATATTTTCTTAGCAAAAATTTAAAGATTAGTTTCTCAGTAACACCAACCTTAGGCGGATTACTTCCTTCAACATCTATCTGCACAATTTCCATATTGTTCTTTTTGGCTCTGTATCGAATAAACCTCTCCGCCTCCTTGGTAGAAAAGAACCACTTGTGTCGGTCTTCGGGTTTCTCTAACGGTAAGCCATAAAATTTGATATGCTGATGTTCATTGTAATCTCCATGTTTCAAATGACTCCAAAAAACACTGTGCGGGTTTGGTAATGATACTATCACGTATTTTTTAGAGACTCTACAAAGTTCATCAAAAACAGCATGTATATTTTCTATATGCTCTAAAACATCACAACATAATACGACATCAAATGAATTGTCTTCATACGGCAAAGATTGTTTTTCCAAATCTATTTCTAAGTCAAGTTTATCTGAATGTAAGCCAACTCCTATATATTTCGCATTGTCACCTAAATACTCTTTCAAATAGCATTGATCTGCACCAATATCTAAAACATCACCTACTAAAATTGATTGATATTTAAGATAGATGTAGTGCGCCTTGGTTCGTCTGTCCGTGTAAATAAAATTAGTTTCCAATTTCATTTTTAAGTCCTACGTCTCTACTTTTAATTTTGAAATCATTTTTTTACATCTTTCATTCCAGGTATAATTCTTAACCTCATTCAATGCATTCATGCTTACCCTTTCAGATTTTTCTTTATTTTTAATTAATTCTAAGACATATTCGGATAGTTTGTTTATGTTATTTGGTTCAACAAGCATGCCGGATTTATCGTGCTCTATAACTTTTGATATTGCAGGAATAGTGGTAGATATAATTGGTCTATTGGAAGCCATATATTCAAATAATTTCATTGGCGAAGTAGTATTGACGTCCATAACCTCAAAATTAACCTTTGTGTTATAAGGCATCATCAAAGCATCTGCTGCTTTTAAGTATTTTGGAACTTCGGAATTATTAACAAACCCTACAAAAAATACATTACTAATTAATTCCTTTTTGCAATACTCCTTCCATTTGTTTATATCTTTTGAAAAACCACCTACTAAAACGAACAAGATGTTTTCTTTACTCAACATCATGGCAGTCAATAAAATATGCTCAATCCCTTTTTCTTCATAGAGGTGACCACAATAAACTACCAGATTCATATTGGTGGGCAGTCCAAGTTTCTTACGCCAAAAATGTCTATTATCATTGATTTTGAAACGGTCAAGATCAATTCCATCTTCAAGAACAAGTACTTTCCTTTCTGGAATTCCCCTTCTTATATGTTCCTTTTTGATATCCTCTGAGATAGTAACAAGCCCTTTAAAATTTGGATCGTTGGAAACTTCGTATATCCCTTGCAAGTCAGGATGTTCATAATTAGTGGTGTGTGTTTCGATAATCGTGGGAACCCCCATCTTTACACAATAATACGGGATCCGATAACTTCGACAATATGCCAAATCCACGTTGAGTTTCTTACAATATTTTGCCGCTGAGTAATCAAATTGCACAAAATCATTGCTTTGCTTTAATGCCTTTAAGGAGAAAACGGGAATATATTTAATTTTTATACCCATATCTATTCCATAAAAACTGTGGACATCTTTACTTTTGAGTTGTCTTATCAATGAGGGAATGCTCATGGGAGCAACAACTTTAACATCATTTCCAAGTTTATAAAATCCCTGTGCCATTTTCATGACATTAAAACTGTGTGCATACTTCGAAGGTATGTTGCCACCTGTTGTAACGATAATATTCATTCTTTTCATCTTGCCTCACTTTACCACACGGCGCGTCGCAACAGCAATGAAACGTCCGCAATGCTGCCCATCATTGACGATATTTGCATATTTCATATATAAATGGCGACGCAATCGCTTTAGAAAGATAGGTTGAAGCAATTGGTTGTTTAGAAATCTTTCAACCTTGTCACTCAAGAGCCAGCTTGTAAAATTGTCCATGCGATGTTGATAGATAATCTTCCGAATCTGGAAGCCAGCCACTTCGAGTTCCTGCTCAAATTCACTTTGATCAAAGTGGCGATAATGTAATTTGCTTAGTGGCAACAGTTTGGACGGTACACTGATGATCAAGAGGCCACCCGGGCGCAAGACATTATACGCATTGGCCAGCACAACCGCACAATCTTCAGGTGGTATGTGTTCGTAGACCTCCACCATCACCACGGCGTCGAACTGTCCCTTACGCAATCCGTAGTTTGCAATCAGGTCATTTCGCAAGTCTGCAACGAAAAATGTACCTTCTGGCACCATGGTCTTGGCGTAGAGAATTGAAAGCCCTAGGCAGTCAATACCGGTTACAGCATAGCCTCGGCAAACTATCTCTGCCGAAATGCGTCCATCCCCACAG
>QENJ01000224.1 GCA_013374505.1 Candidatus Methanophagaceae archaeon | reverse complement strand
ATATATGTATATTAGCCGTGGATGCGGATGCAGATTCCAATTTACCAGATGCACTTGGGATTTCATATGACAAGACCGTAGGCGACATAAGGGAGGGTCTGTTGGAAGACAAGCAGCGAGATGTGGCACTAGACATAAGAGCGCAATTTGAGGGTAGGGTAGCAGAGCTAATAGTGGAAGAAGAGTTTTATGACTTGCTGGTTATGGGTCGTCCCGAAGGACCGGGTTGCTACTGTCCGGTAAATCACATAATGAGACTGATTATGGATACATTGACGAGGAACTACGACTATACGATAATAGATTGTGAAGCAGGTCTGGAGCATCTAAGTAGACGAACGACAAGGGATGTAGATGTAATGCTTGTGGTGCTGGATGGCACGCTGAAGAGCATAAGAACGGCATTGCGGCTGGAACAGATTGCGAAGGAGATAGACGTTGACGTGAAGAAGATGATGTTTATAGCGAATAAAATAGCGGCGGATGACGAGGCAAGCGTAATCGCAGAGATAAAGAGGCACGGCATTGAACTAGAAGAGGTAATACCTTTTGACTCTTTGATACAGGTTTATGACTTCAAGGGCAAACCGATTATGGATTTACCAGATGACGCGCCTTCTGTTGGTCGTGTGAGTAAGATTGTGGCACGTATAGTTTAATTTAAGTGCCGATGCGTTTATCGGTAAATCCGCATGTGATGGACTATTGGTATTTGTATAGCAAGGGTAGAAAACCACGAGATTTTACGAGATTAATACAAGATTTTTGGGTTAACAGAGAATAAAAGACCAAAATATGATTCCTGCTAAACCACAGAATCACAGAACCGTTGAATAACGTGATTTGCAATTTCGTCTCGGTTCGCTGCTGTAACCTCAAACATCTCGAACTCACGTTTCACGCTCTTTACCAACTCGTGCTCCGATCGTAGATGTACAGAGACAAGCATAGATTTACCGCTGCCTATCGCTTCTTCCACCACGTGTATGAACTTTTTCGATTTCAATTCCATCGGTCCTATCTCGTCCACGATGATTACAATTGGATCCGGATGCACCACTGCCGTTTTTATCGCGTTTACACCTATGGAATCCAGATCAGAGCGATTCACGGTATATTTTCCCACTTTCGGTGCTCTCTGGTGCAGATGTATATGTGCCAGAATACCTCTTTCACGTGTACTTATATCTTCTATTGAGAAACCTACTCGCGTTCCTTCTTCCTGGATGTCCGTGGTAAGCATACCGCCAACAGGTATTCCTTCCTTTTCCAAGCTCTGTATCACAGATCTTATAATCGTTGATTTCCCTATCTTCGGCTTTCCGGTTAGTCCTATCCGCATATTCAAATTATATCTATTCAATCCAACACTATAGTAGTCTTTTCCTTATCGCCTTCTTTCTTCATCAGCTTCACGCTGAGCACACCGTTTTTATAAGTTGCCGTTGCAGATTTCGGCAGCACGGACATGTCGAACGGTATCTCTTTGAAGAACAGGACCATATTTTCCGTTCTTATTTCCAGCGAATCTTCCGTGGCGTGCAATTTTATATCCGGCTTCTCAACTCCCGGTAATTCAGCTACCACTTCATACGAGTCCTTCTGCTCGATCACATCGATCAAAGGCTCGCGTCCACCACCTGGAACAGGCTCTATTCTGCTGTATGACGGTCTTATATTCCCGAACTCTTTTATCTCCGGCTCCTTACCCGGTTCCTTAGTATATGAGAACCCGTAGATGAAAGGCCCATAGCGTCTTACTTTTCCCTCCGGTGTCTCTTCTTCCGTTATAAAATCAGTGAGCTCCTCGGGCAAGCCTTCTTCTAACTCCTTCAGCATAGCATCAAACGGTGCTCGTAGCCACTCGTCTATATCTTGCGGCTCTTGCCTACGCATGCTCGTCGAATCCTCTTCGTGGTGCTCATTCTGCATCTCCTCTGCCATCTGCGCCATATAATGTACCATCAGATCAAATATAGAGGGTCTTTTTCTTTCGTCCATAATATATCCTGTCCTTGTCAAAGCATAAAAAGTTTATAAAGTATCCCACGCTTACTCTTCACAATCCACATTCACCACTTTTGTGGCTGCTTCTCCTTTTATCTGAGATATAATCTGCATCAACTCGTCCATCTGCTGCGTGCTACCTTTTGCACATAGCACGACAGAGCCTTCTCCGCCATCTATACCTCCTGCACTTATGGGGCATGCACTACTTGCACCCAATAATTTCAGTGCCTCTACTTCGGTGATTACCTTACCGTGCACCGGTATCAAGCCAACGGGTCTGCCCAAAGATTTGTAGAACCGCTCTTTCCCTACTTGCCTCGCCGCATCTACAATGGGATAGGGTATGGTTTTCTCTATGCCCACGGGGATTATGAAATTTGCGCCTCTCGCCATGACCGTACCCAACGCAGCACCTATCGTGCCGCCCGCAGGATGTGCTAACAGTATCCCCGCGGTTCCGTTTGAATCCAGCGCATTTGCACCCTTTATGAAGACGTCTTCGGCTGATAAGCCCTCGATGGCTTTTTCTATACCCATGCCACTTATCTTTCCGTCTTCTATTATCACGTCTTTTACCCTTTCTTCTTTCGGCACGATGCAAGTACCTTTGTCTGTTATTACACCCGCTGCGTATCTCGGTTTATCTACCGTCCGGGTTTCCGTATCGGGCAACGCATCCAGAATCGCCTCTGCCACATATGCGTTTGTGGTACCCAGTCCTATTATGATTGTCCCATGCTTCAAAGCTCGCTGCACTTCTTCCAAATTCATTACGCCCTTTGCGATCAACCGCTTCGATTCCGAAGGCGTAAGCGTTATCAATATTCTCTTCTCTTCCATTGTCATATCCCACACCACTTACAGTAATTTGTGTACACGGTTATTATAGTTATCATTTTTGTTCCAAAACTGTGATTTCCCGAAATACTTTTCGCCAGGGATAGGTACCCCTCACAGGTCAGATGCTTAGCGAAGCCTCAGCTAAAACTCCGGGTGTTTTCTGCGCAGGTAGTTCCGATTCATAGTGCATTCGCACTAGTCCTGAGATTTACATCATTTATATCTCTGAAAGCGCGTGTCGAATGTATTCTATATGACCATTTTGGACTTAAGTGTATCAGGTCTCGGATTTCACAAATTGACGAACGACACGAATTTTATCGCCGCAGATGAGTTTGATAGTTCAAATATTGAAAATGGTATACGTATATTGGGCAAAGCTGACAAAGAAGTAGAATTTTACGGGCCTATCAGAGCGTTACTTTCCGATAACGGCAGTGAGTTCTCGAGTCACTGGAAACACAAAAAAGAAGGTTCAACCGGTATATTTCAGAAGCATCTGGAACAATACGGGATAAAACATATAACAACGAGCGTAAATCACCCTCAGACGAATGGTAAACTTGAGAAATGGTTCGACATATACGAACGAATAAGAGACGAATTTGATACCTTGGAGGGTTTTATAGACTGGTACAACAACAAGAGACCGCATGCAAGCCTGGATTTTGAGGACGCAGAAAAGCCATCGGAAGCGTTCACGAGAAAACTGAGACCTGCGGATGTATTCCATGCCATGGTGAACTTGTTTGGGTGGTGAATGGTATGGGTAACTTGGTTTTGAGTAACACTATGATGGGCAAAATTAGTCCAGGAAAACACAACTCGAAGTTTAGACATATACAATGAAAGAGGAGACAAAAAAGGAATTGCAATGATTCTCCATGCCTTAGGACATATTAAATATTTAAAAGGTGACACTGATAAAGCACTTGAATTGTATAACAAAAGTTTGAAGCTGAAAAGGGAAGTGGAGGATACAATAGGAATTGTGTATACTCTTCACGAATTAGGAAACCTCTCTAAAGACCAAGGAGATTATCGCAAAGCAGTTGAATTATACAAGGAAAGTTTGCGTGTAGCAAGGGAGAGACATGATAAATCAGCAACTGCAATCACTCTTCGCAAGTTAGGCAGTGTTATATCGTTTGTATAATTCCTCTAAAGGGCACAATCGAATTTTCTAGTGATATAAGTAGGAACCTCTTTCCAATTTTTAAATTTCTTTGAAAGAGAATTCTAGGAGAACCAAATAACACACTTCCTAATCCAACCTGAGATCCCTAGCCCTAAAGTATTCTTTTGTATATTTACGCTCGTTCTACCAGCAAATCATGAATCTGCATCCTAAAAGTGAATGAATCTCGATTCCACCGGAAATGAGAGCTGAAAGTTCATATGCTGGCATGTACAACAGTTTTATGGTGAATAAAATGGATAAGAATCTGACAACAGAGGGAATAGGGGACAAATGGGTATTAATATGCGAAACGTTGGATATTATGTTAATGATAGGGAGTTAGAACAAAATGGTATCTGTGAATACAAATCTGAACAATTTTTCGTATTGGGAGATACTCATCGCGATCTTTGGTGAGTATTCAAGCGATTACGTGCACACGGCAGCGGGGATTTTTCAGCTAGCTGTGCCGCCCTTGTGTACAAAATGCGGCACGCAGATGAACCATAACGGGTACAACACGTACGGCAAAAAAGGCCTGGGTAGCGTTAATATCGGGCGATATATCTGTCCCTCTTGTTATGAACCCTACGAAGAAGAGCGGAGCTTCTGGTAAAACTTGAAAGGTGACTTTTTTGATGTCTTAGCTCGGATTTACCAGCTTATGCGACTTCATCACGTCTCATATCAAGGTATCTCGGATATATTGGGACTCATTCACCCACAAGGAAAGGATACTATCTTCAATGCGTTCACCGCTTCTGTCGAGAGAACCGTTATCCCATCCATAGAAGATTTTCAGATTGTGCTCTATGACGAGCAGCATCCGAAGAAGGGCAGGACACAGAAATTCCGCTTGACCCTGCTGGACAGCGTTACCGGTCAGCCGATTGCCGAGGAACTGCATGACAGCAAAAACCCTGCAACCATCACAGCATTTCTGACGAAGTATCTGGACCCGAGCAAGCGCACATATGTTGTTACGGACCTCGACTCGAGCTATCCCCGGGTATTCAAGGAGTTCTTCGGCGAGAACTTGATTCATCAGTATTGTCTCATGCACTTGAACAAGCTAATAGTCGCTGAGTTCCCGCGGAACACGACTATCGAGCAGGAATTGATGAAATATCGAATGTTGAATATCTTCTACAACCGGGATGCAGAACTAAAGTTCTTGCTAGACCTGCTGGAAGAAGAGCAAGTGATGAAGCAGGGGGCGAAAAAGGAGTACAGGGCGTGGCCCAGAAGGTAAATGGCAACTTTTAGAGACTTTGTACGGGAGCAGAAGCGATACCGCAGGCGAAAGAAGAGGAATTTAGTACAGCGACCTTATATTGAGGCTTTGAGGGTATTTGACGAGTTGATGGAGAGAATAGCGTCTTTTGAAAAACACGTTCAGAAGCGGCTGAGAATGATTAAAAAGGGCTGGGAGTATTCTACGGCGTTCTATTTCGTGAAAGGTGCGCCGGCTACGAACAATGGGGTTGAGAACTACTACTCAACAAGCTTGAAGGCGCATAGAAAGAAGCAGCTCAGGAGCGATAGAGGGCTTGACAACCAGATAAAGCTGTCAGCAATGAAGAGGGCGGGGCTACTGGGTAGAGGCAAGAAGTTCTTACTGGAAGCGTTTTTGGTTTTTATACCGTTTTTGGATTCGAGATAATGCGTTTACGATTCAAGTTGGTGTGACGAAGAGAGGTGGTTAGCGGTAGCTATCACCTTTTCACTCGTCTAATGGCCGTTTTTAATGTTTTGGTACCGTTTTGGATAATAATAATGTAGATTTTTGACAGGAAATCAATGTGGGATCACGTTATGGTAGTTTACTATTTGCAAACACGATGAAAATGTTGGGCACGACGGATGAAAAATTAAAAAATCACTTAATTTTTCGATTGTGCCCCTAAAACATAACCCTTTATATTTTTAATCACCTCACTTTTAACATTCATCTACACCACTTAAAGGAGCTTGCCAAGTAATATATCTTGGGGGTTAGATACTTTTTGATGAAACGGAAGGTGGATCAGGCGGTTGAAGCGGCGGTTTTGAAGCGCGATAGGATGAGGGAGATGTTAGGACGCGAGGGAGAAGTATAGTAGGATAGCAAGAAGCGGGAGGAAGAAGCTACAGCCGATTCCCAAACGTTATTTTTTTATTATAACGCTAAATGTCAGACGGTAATGCTTTTTGAGACTTTTAAAAAAAGCGAGAACTTTAACGGAGTATTACAGGCAAGAAATGGTGGGTTAGCACGAAAGTCAAAAAGTCACTCAAAACAGGGACATAGATTGACTATTCCCGATGGTGGCTGTGCATAACTAACGATAGATTGAAGTTCTAGCCCTCGTGATCACAGCATTTAGATGAGTTTTTTCATTTCTGCTTCCAGTCTTTTCACTTTGGTAATCGCATTATCTCGTTTTTTCTTCAGTTCAAGCCATTCTGGATACTTTTCGTGTTCTATCAACGCTTGGAACTGCTTTTCCTTCTGATTCAGCGCACGTTGTTCCTTCTTAAGCTCGCCCAACCGCTTCTTAAGCTCGGCCTGTTTATTTATTAGCCTTACTATTGCTCGTTCTTCCAATCTCTGGAATTTGGCATCCTCCTCGGCGTCTTGTTCACGTTCCATAGCAGCCTTCAACTGCTTCTCCTCAATCACAAGCGCTTCCATATTCTTTTCAAGCGCGGCCATCTTCTTGTCGAGCTCTTCCCGCTCGTTTTTGCGCTTCGCTTTTTGCTCGTCTATCCAATCGCGGTCCATACTACTCAATGTATTGTATACGAATGATATAAATCAGAAGTTCCAAATCGCAATCAATGTACAAACACGGTATTCCTGGATTTTTTATGGCATTTTTAGAGGTTGGTTTTGTGCCGTTCTATTACAAAAACGGTGAAGGGGCGGTACTGGTGAGAATGGTATTGTAAGATGTAACAGCTCAAAATTAGACGGACTTCAAGTAACACAAATGCAAAAGTATCGCTCGTTTTAAGCAATATTGCTCACAGTTAATTATATAAGTTGGGTTAATTTTGTATTGAATATACTGAAAAAAATGGATACACTGGGTAAAAAATTGTGTGTGAAAACCACGGTTTGAAAAAGGTGAGATACTTAGGGATTTCCCCATCAATCTTTTAAAACCAGTTCAATCAAAAGAGGGTACTGTGGTAGGTGCATCAAAGTGCAAGGGTGAAGCATATGAAATCGGTAAGCGCATTATCTTGTTCAAATGAAAAATGCTTAGACTACGGTAAAAAGGGCAGTGGTAACATTGTTGTTCATAGCAGGTACGGTAAACACGATGAGATAAGAATGCTCAAATGTAAGACTTGCGGTTCATATTTTTCTGAGAGAACGAACACCGCTCTTTACAACGGCAAGCTGCAAAAGGATAAGGCTTTAAAGATTATCTATCATCTTAGTAAGGGATGTAGCATTGGAAAAATCAATAGACTCACAGGGGTAAGTCGTGATGCTATCTCAAGACTCGCTCATATAGAAAGGTAATATGCAAATAGCTTATGTGATGAACTCGTTCGCTATTTAAAGGCCAAAAAAGTTCTGTTTGGTGAGAAGAAGTTCGCAACTGCTTTAAGATCAGAACGAACACCAAAGAATACATGTATCGCAGCTCAGCCATAGAGGAGTGAGCCACAGACAATATCGGGACAATCCGAGTGCTTGTATTGTTACCCTGTGGTTTGGTAGTATCAAGTTATATCAGGCCATTATCAAAAAATCGGAAAATACATATGAAAAATATTGCCTTTGGGTAATAAACTAAAGTTATGAATAATAGACTTGTTGCGAAATAATTTGGAAAAGCCCGGAGAAGGGATATCCGTAAAATGCGCAATATGCACGGAGCAATGGACGCCTTAGAAGGCTCTATTTCATAGGATTTTATATCGCAACAAGTCTAATAAGGAGAAAAATAAAATGGAAAAGAAAGCAATGGTCTATGTAGTAAAGTCAATGGAACGTGCTATGGACATTATTCGAGACTATAATGGTATAGTGTTAGCTAATTACGGACAGTCCATTTTGATCCGCATCGATGATGCAGGACTTCAGGCATTACAAGCTGAGGATTACAGGGTACGAGAATTGGCAGATAAACCTATTGTGAAAATGGGTGGATTCGAGTTTAATACGGGACTTCCTCAAAGTCACTCAACTTCGGCGCTTGCTGCTGAGATGTCTCTACCATCAGGACGCAGTCATCACATCTTACGACTAGCAGGTCCTATGCATATAGATTGGAAACGCCGTTTGGATACACTTGGTGTGATCGTCTATCAGAGTATAAGAGGATCATCACCTGATCAGCGTGGACGGTGGTAGGGTAGATGACCTTCAGGCGCTTGATTTTGTTGAATCAGTATCGCCTTATTATGCGGGTCTGAAAGTATCCGATCAATTACTTAATGCCGAACTCCAGGATAGGCTGACAGCCACGGAGGCAATGAAAGCAGTTGCACCACAGGGCAGTTGAAGAATTGAGACACATGGAAGCCGCTCCGGACATCCGCAACTTCGCACCAGTTAAGGCCGTACCGTCTGATATTGAGAAAGTAGGGAATATAGAGATCATCCTGTTCGATGCAGCCGATATGGCGGCGGTCATTGATGCCATTCGTACATTACGCGCCCGTGTCATCAGAACCAGCGGCGATGTCATTATTGCCTATACCGACTTAAAAAATGTCCCTCAGATAGCTGCGATTACACAGGTACGTGAAGTGAACCATTACCACGAGCCGGCGCTTTGCAATAACGTGGCGACTGGTATCATTCGCGCTAACATTCTGCATAACAACCATGAGCTGGATGGCGCATGACAGATTATTGGTGTAGCTGACACAGGTCTGGATACAGGCGTCGATGGCAACCATGCTGGCTGATTTTCAAGGACGCATCGTCAGCATTTATGCACTTGGCCGACCCGGTGATGCCAGTGACATCCATAATCATGGCACGCATGTGACCGGCTCTGTTCTGGGTGATGGTGCAAATTCCAACGGGCGTATACGTGGTATGGCCCCGGCAGCCCGTGTTGTGTTTCAATCAACTATGGATGCAAGCCGTAAGCTCGGGGGACTTCCAACTGATCTGTGTGTAGGATTGTTTGACGTCGCCAGGGATGATGGTGCTCGAATTCATACTAATTCCTGGAGTAGCGTCGAATCCGATGGTACTTATCTAGCAAACGCAAATCAGGCTGATACATTCGCCTTTAACAACCGTGAATTTCTTATCCTATTTTCAGCCAGTAATGATGCGCCTTTTCGTGTTGCCTCTTCGGGAACAGCCAAAAACGTCTTGACCGTCGGTGCCAGTGAGAGCGAGCGGCCCCTGCCAAATACCGTCAACTTTCCGGGCAGTCCCATGTTCCCCGGGGGAGCGACCTGGCCGAATTTCGACCGACAAGCGGATGATAAAGATGACGTCGCAGATTTCAGTTCACCCGGTCCTACTCAGAGCAATCGTCGCAAACCAGATGTTGTCGCACCCGGTACATTTATTTTATCCACCCGATCATCTGTATCTGTGGAAGATACCGGTCCAGATGGCTTGATTGGAAAAGGCGGCACTGGCGATGAGGATGGGATATTTACACATGCAGAAGCAGTGGGACAGGGTTTACCAGGCCAGCCGTTGTTTGGTGCTGCAGATCAGAACGCTCCGGATGCTCCGGCTGGATCTGGGCCAGATGTTACCCAGAATTATTATTACAGTAACGGCACCAGCATGTCTACACCAATAACAGCCGGTGCATGTGCCCTGGTGCGTCAGTACCTAATCCAGCAACGGAACCATATACCTTCCGCTGCTCTGCTAAAGGCCATTATAATAAACGGCGCGATAGATATGGGGATGGGCATCCCGGACAACGGGCAAGGCTGGGGGAGGATTGAACTAAACAACAGCCTGTTCCCTATCGTCACCCGTCGCGTCCAGTTCGATGACAATCTGGATAATGCGGTAACCACTGGCGATATCAGAACCTACGAAGTGTTCGTCTCTTCTACCGATGAACCCTTAGCGGTCACTTTAGTTTGGAGGGATCCGGCAGGCAACACAATTCAGAACCGCTTGCATCTGCGCGTTATTCCTGTGGACTCAGGTACTACTTTTACCGCTGATGATATTACGAACATCCTTAATAACGTGCAAAAGGTGGTCATCGATCCGCCTCAAGTAGGGCTGTATCGTATCGAAGTCGAAGGCGTCAACATAGGTACCGGTGTGCCTGAACTGACCGGTCTGCATCAGGACTATGCTCTTGTCGTTGCCAATGCTATGGGTTTCTCTTGCAACCCCTCAGATATTGTCCAGGTCATCGACCGCTCTGGTAGCATGGGTTTTTCTGGTTATATGACACCAGCCAAGGAGCGAGCAAAGCAGATGGTTGATATCTTGCAGATCAATGACAAAGCAGGGATTGTCAGTTTCCATGCTTCTGCCGATGAGATCCTTCCGCTTACCCAAATCAACAGTCAGGGCGATAAGGACAATGCCCACACAATCATCGACACGGTCACATCCGCTGGTATGACCGATCTGCGGGAAGCTCTGGAACAGGGTATGACAACATTGGGGCTCGATACCGGCAGACCCCGAGCTATTGTATTTCTCAGTGACGGCAAGCATACGGTCCTCACGCCTGCCATCGACAATCCGTTCATTGACAGCATTGCAGCAGGCAACGTCAAAGTCTATACCATCGCTTTAGGACCGGCCAGTGACATCCCTGTTCTGGATACTATCGCTAACCGCACAGGTACTGGCTCAGCATACACAGTAGAATCCGCTGCTGACCTGCATAAACTGCATGAGATTTATTACAACATCCTTGGCGACATAGGCTGCGGTGGCGTCATTCATCTTAGCTCGGACAGTGTAGACCTCGGAAACGGTCTAAAACAAGCAGTGGCTGTGGATGCCAGCGTCCGTGAAGCCAATTTTGCAGTATCCTGGGAGCTAGCAGGTGCATACTTGGATTTTAGCCTGGAAGACCCATCTGGCAAAGTATATGACCCTGATTCAAAGGGTGCATTTCATTATTCGGGATCTACGCATCAATTCTACCGTGTCGCCAATCCCAAGGCAGGCATATGGCAAATGATACTCAAGGTCAAGGAAGCGAGTAATAATCAGCCGCTGTACGTCACCACTGCGGCACTGACCGACTCGGATGTCACATGTGATGTACAGATAGATCCCAAATACCTCTATCATGGCAAGCTAATGCTCATGTTGAGGGTTGCTCACGGTGACAGACCACTTGTAGGAGGCAAGGCAAAAGCACGAATCACATATCCTACTCAAACTATTCAAACTGTATTGAAAAAATATGCGCGTGAGTTGAAAGAAATCAAAGTGGATAAGGAAAAATTGGCTGGCGATGAAGCTGATGAAAACCTCATCAAACTTGGCATTCTGGCAGCGCAGTATGGTGAGAATGGTAAAGACCTCTTTGAAAGAAAGACCAGGGATATTAAGCTAAGCGACGATGGCAGGGAAGGCGACCCACGATCAAATGACGGTATCTATACTGCCTATACCAGTATATCAGATACAGAAATAGCCGGGCCGTTCCAAATCCAGACCCTTTTTGATGTGGATGATGAAAAGCTCGGAACTTACTCATGTACCAAGTTGATACCGGAGTATATTCCCTCAATAGAGGAGCCGCGTTTGATAATCCAGGACATCTTCTGCAAATCTAATGATCGCTGGCGGTTTGTGATTATCGGGGCCACCGTTAGCTGGGACGACGGAACAGCCGCTAAACCCGAAGATGGTGTTGATGTAAGTATGACACTAATCCAAGGCGACAAGAAGCTAAAGTACAGCAAGCTGCCTTACTACGGACGTGACGATTACTACATCTGGCGTCTATGGACCTTTGGCTTCAAGTCAGGCAAGGCCGAAGTGAAGGTGGAGGCAAAGCTTAACGGGACGGTAGTCGCAAAGGAAAGCGAGGTTATCAAGATTTAATAATCTGATACAAGATCGAAAAATAAATTATAAATCTCCCCGAAAAATTACTAAAAGGGGGCAAAAGACATGAAAGAAAAAATAGAAAATAGTATAGAACTTAGGGATAGAATCATAAGGGATGAGAAACTGCTAAGAGTCCTTAGCGAGAAGATTGCAGAGATACTTAAGGGAAAAGTGGAGATTGGAGCAGACGAGACATACACGTTTGTGCCGCTCGTAAATAAAAGATCAACCTTTGCACCAGAGATATTAGCAGGTCCGCGGGCTGAAGTTGGTCCATGGTGGTGGTGTAGGTATTGGCCCATATGCGGGTTACCGACATTCGAATTTCTGAAGGTCATAGAAAAATATAGAATCACGGAGAAAACGCCACAGCCGGGAATGACACTCAGAGAGCAGATACTCGGTAACAAAGCGCTACTCCAGGAACTCAGTGAGGCGGTATCGAGTGCTCTAAAGGAGCATGGTGTTGCCATTAACGAAGACGTCATGTATGTGTTTTCGCCGATTGTCTACAAAAAGCCAACCTTTGCGCACGAGATGTTCCTGGATGTAACGCCAATGGTAGCGGCAGGCCCACATCCAGTGCCCAGTTCGCCCGTGGTAGTAGCAGATCATACACCCGAACTTGGAATAATAGCAGCAAGTCACATGGCTTCAGAATCAGCATCATGGTGTATCGTCACGCCCATAGATGGAATACCCGCACCTGAACTGCTGTATGCTCTGGATAGGTTTCGATTTTAGTGAACTAGATAAATAGGAGTAAAGAATGTGCAAGAAATGATAGAAAGAAGCGAAGAACTTCGGAATAGAATAATCAAGGACGAAAAGCTGCTGAAAGATCTCAGTGATACAATTTCGAAGATACTAAAAGGCAAGGTAAAACTCGAGGATGATGAGACCTTTGCATTTGTCCCGCTCGTATACAAAAAGCCCATCTTTATGCCAGAGATATTTACAAGTTATGAGGCCACGATAGAGAAGATACCATCATTTGGTATAGCAGGACCATTGGATCCTGATGTCTTAGGCGTGCTGGAAAAATTCAGGGTGAGGGATGATGACCCGGTACCTATAACGACACTTAGAGAACAGATACTCAGTAACAAAGCACTGCTAAATGAGCTCAGTGTGGGAATCTCAAAAGTTTTTAGGGCACACGGTGTAGCATTTGAAAGCGATGAAACATACGCATTCCTGCCGGTCGTGTTCAAAAAAGCATTATTCGGACCTGAGTTATTTTCTTCGGTTATGATCAGTCCACAACCTGAGCCACCTCTTAGGATATCATTGTCTTCAGTTAAGATCAGTCCACTGCCCATACCGCCTAAGTGGTATCGAGTTTCGACAATTGCACTGATTGAAAAGGATGATATATTACCCCAACCTTTTCCAGGTCCTCTGGATCCATGGCTGTTGAACGTGTTAGAGGAATACAGAATCCAAAAGATGAGATAAAGCAATCTCATCCTTTTTTATTTCTATGTACGCGAAAATGAATTCAGAAAAGCCGAAGGTATCGGAACAGCTTTTTATTGAAGCGCGAGATTCAAAAACAGAAACGGTTTATTTTATTCTTGATCCCGATAAACCATCGTGGGCTTTTATAAATAAAGATAGTCTGGAAATATTGAATCAGTGCAACGGTAAAAATACAATTCATGATATTTCAAGATTAATTGCAGATAAATATGCGATAGACCTTAATGAAGTTTTAAACGGCGTCGAATTATTTTTAAATAGCATGGTTGATATCCAAGTTGTGCAATACAACGGGATGGAAGAAGTGGATACCCTCGAGACCACAGCTTCTGCCAATTCGTTCCGAAGTCTGGCAATAGAAATAACAAAAAGCTGCAATTTGAGATGTGCTCATTGCTATCTGCCTGCTGGCGATGCAGAGGATGGAGAACTGACCACCGAAGAGATAAAAAACCTGATAAAATCAGCCAAAGAACTCGGTGCGAGATCAGTAAGCATCGGTGGTGGCGAGCCTCTGATGAGACTTGATTATATTGATATAATAAAATACGCACTTTCTCTGGATTTAATGGTCACATTAGGTACCAATGGAACGCTCATAGCTGATGAAATAGCAGAAACATTGTCAAAAATGCCTATTAAAATTCAAATAAGTCTCGATGGCGTCAGAAAAGAGACACATGACCGTATTCGAGGAAACGGTAGTTTCGATTCGGCGCTTAGGGGGATGGATAAGCTCATTGAAAGAGGCATGGGAAAAGACATCGTTATTGCGTTTACGCCCACGCGTATTAATGTAGAAGACGTCCCGGAACTAATTGAGTTCGCACTTGGAAAAGGAATACCGGTGATTCAGTTCCCGCCGCTTGCCTCATCCGGACGAGCAAAAGCGAACTGGGACGATTTACGGCTTTCTGATGCTAAAAGGCTTTGGTTTTGGGATTTCATCTCAAAGCGATCAAAAGAACTAAAAGGTAAATTAGACTTACTTGCAGAATGTTTTTCTTTGGATATAAACAATCCCGGAAAGCCTTACAGATGCACAATAGGTAGTCAGTTGCGGATTGCCCCGACTGGAGATGTCTATCCCTGCCAGTGTTTTCATTTTGGTTCAGAATATTGTATTGGTAACATAAAAGTGCAAAGTTTGGATGAAATAGTGAATAGTCAAAAACTTGAGGCGATAATAAAAATGTGTCTCGTTAGACCATCAAAAATAGAAGAGTGCAAAGAATGTAGCTGGCGGAATTTCTGCGGTGCCGGCTGTATGGGAAATGCCTTTGAAGTCAATGGAACTGTTTGGACGCCGGATTCTTGTAATGTTCGAAAGCAATGGCTCGAAGGTTTATTTCAGGCGAAATTTGATGAGATTTATGGCATGAAAAGATAAAAACATGGTTGTGCACATTGTTAAAAGTATGGAAAGGCATAGGAGAGTCCTTATAGGCACAGTATTGACGTCTGCTCTGCTGATATTGGTATTGCTTGCCGGCAGTGCAAGCGCGACAACTATTGAAGAGAAGTTTGTAGTTAGCCAAGGAGAGTCCGTTAGCATCGAGTTCCCCGTAGACGTGACCGGCACAATCTATGCTGAAATAGTAGACTTTACAGGATATTACAGCGGACTTAGTATTGTTTTAGACTTACCCTCAGGAGAGACAAAAGAAGTTTGGTGGGATGAATTCACGGTCTTACCCTTATCGCTGTCCTATGAGGTCTCTGAGGACGATATTAAAACAGAGCAAGATTGGAAGATATCTGTAGTAGCAATGCAGAATTATCCCGTAGGAGGTGGCACTCTAAAAATAACATATCCCAACGACACAACCCCACCAACCCTAACACTCACCTGTTCTCCCGAAAATCCCACTGCCGATCAGCAGATTACTTTTAGCGCAACAGCTTCAGATAGAGCGGGAATTGACAGAATCGAGATATTAGTGAATGCGAGAAAGGTAAAAGAATGCCCCGACTCCGATTCATGTACTTACCGAGGCGGACCCTATCCAGACTACGCCGGAACCTCTGTGAGTTATGGTGCTAATGCCTACGATAAAGCAGGCAACCGAGCATGGACTGGCTACAGAAATGTACACATATCAGAGCCAAGAGACACCACCCCTCCTACCGTAATAGAACACACACCAACAGGCGAAAATGTATCGGTTACAACACAAATAACCGTAACATTCAGCGAACTGATGAACACGGACTCGGTAGAAGGTGCATTATATGTCTATGATTCTAACCAAGTAAGAGTCACAGGCGAGTTTAGCAGGAAAGAGAACACAATGACCTTCACACCTTCTTCTAACCTCAACTACGACACAACTTACACTGTAACAATTGGGCAGGAGGCGGAAGATTCCGCAGATAACAACTTAGAAGAGCCATACGAATGGCGTTTTAGCACTGCTACACAAGCAAACAGTCCACCCAACACACCGCGTCTATCGGGCCCAACATCAGGATATACCAGTACATTATACCGTTATTCAACCTCTACCGAAGATCCCGAAGGCGATGATATGAGACATACCTTTGACTGGGGTGATGGCACAACTTCAGAGACAGAATTCGTAAAATCAGGCGAACGTATAGTTCAATCCCATGCCTGGATCGAACCCTGTGAATATCGCATCAGAGTAAGAGCTACTGATGACCACGGTGCGAGTTCACGATGGTCAAAAACAGTGGTGATGAATACCCGGAGTTCCGAGCGCCAACCGCCGACCGCTATAATGTCCGCAACACCCACGGAAATAAACGAAGGTGAAAGCATATCATTCAGTGCAGAGGCATCCCGCGACACTGATGGCGAACTCGTTTCTTATGACTGGGACTTTGGTGACGGCGATACAAGCACAGGACTAAATGTAGAGCACGCATATACTCATAGTGGGCATTATACTGCCTCGCTCACGGTAACAGACAATGATAATTTATTTGCTACCGACACTGCAGATATAACCGTTGAACCCACGTCAACCCTGACAATCGCGATTTTTACAGATCCTGTGCCATCCGGCGAATCAAACGAGATTAGCGTTCGTGTTACCGCGAATGGCAATCCCGTACCTGATGCTTTTGTTCGTCTTTCAGCAACAATCGGTGAGTTGGATCCAATAGAAGGCGTGACAAACGATGACGGTGGATTCGTCTCGATATTTCACGCACCGGTCGTAGATACGACAGAAACATACACTTTATATGCAGAAGCGGAGATAGAGACCCAAAGAGGCGAAGCGTCAATATCTGATTTGATTACTATTACACAAAACGTACCACCAACCGCATACATCGAGATATATCCCAATCCCGCAACCGAATACGAAACAGTAACATTTGAAGGCTATGGCGAAGATGAAGATGGCGAAGTGGTGGAATGCCGTTGGACGTTTCCGGATGGTACAACCAGATTAGTCCCTGAGAGTTCCGATTACTTTAAGGATGAAGATGCACAGGAAGGCTGGTACAGTTTTGCAGTTAGAGATAACGCAGGAGCATGGTCCGAAGAAGTTGGAGTAGAATTGGAGTGGGAAACATCTCTTACTATTCCATGGATCTGGGTATTCGCTGCGGCTGTGCTGGCCGTTGCTGTTGTACTGGTTTTTAGAAACGAAATCAACAAAAAAGGAGAGGGTAATGGAAAAGAAAAAACCGGTACAATATACGCGGATTCTGATCCCCAAAACGCTTTGGTCTTTCTGGATCGAGTGTATCGCGGTCTATCACCCACAACAGTGCTCGATGTTTTTGTGGGCCCGCATACAGTAAAATTCATAAAGTTTGGCTATTTCGAGTGTGAACAAAAAAAAATAGTCCACGCAGAACAAACAACTCCTTTTCATTGCGATTTGAGGGAAATACCAGATATAAACCTAAAACTCTCAGCAGAACCCACAAAAATCACGGCTGATGGCGAATCAATGACAACAATAACGATAAGTATAGAAGACAATAACGGAATACCTATTCTCGTTCCCGAAGACGTAACGGTATATTTAGTAACAGATATTGGCACGATCGAGAGTCATGTCAAAATACCTACGGGTCATGCTTCAGTCAAAGCTACTTTGACTTCGTCCCGAGTCAAAGGAATAGCCACGATAGATGCAAAGGTAAAATTCTTGAACGGCTGCACAACCGTTGAATTTTTGTGAGCGATATGGCCGAAAACGCTTCACGGTAGTTTATTGAACCGTACACCCCCGTTAGGGACAGGCTAATTGTATGAATGAAACACATAAATGTGCCGCGGAATCACAAATACCGAAACCGAAAATTTTATTTGCAGAACTAATTTATTGCGTAGATGTGGTAATCAGTTATGACTGCGCGGGGGATAGAGATACGGAAAGCGGCAGATTCTGAGTTGCGGGATATTGTGAGTATGTGGAAGCGGAATATAAAAACGGCAAATACCGCTACCGATATTGTCACTTTATATCGCTATTTCAAAAAATATTTCCTCGTTGCTACACCTACAGATATGGGCAACAATACAGGAGGTGCGAGCAGCAACATTATTGGTTTCGTGGCTGGAGCCGTGCGGAATGGTCATGGGCATATCTCAGGAATCGCTGTGGATAACGAATGCCGAAGGAATGAAGTGGGCAGACAGTTGTTAAAAGCAGAGGCTGCGAATTTCCTCGCCGATGGTTTCGATAGAGTTACGCTTGAGGTCAGGATAAGCAATACGGGTGCAATAACCTTTTACGAAACTCATGGCTACAAACGCATGTACACAATAAAAGGCTATTATGCTGATGGCGAAGACGCAATAGTGTATGAGGTGAAGATTTAATCCTCCCGCAAAAGTCTGGACGTGACGTATACTACTGAATCATCTCTAACGCACCTATCGGACAGATGTTCACACAGGCTTTACAGTTGGTACACTCTTCTCCTTTTAGGTCTATCCATACACCCATCAAACTTATTGCCTCCGTAGGACATACAGTCGCACACGCACCGCAATAGGCACACCGGAATCTATCTATCTTTATCATCGTTTTTCCTCCTCTTTAAATATCTGCCCCTCAAATATGCTCACCTCGGTATCTTCATCCAGCCAGGCATCCTGCGACAAGCCCGCTTTCCAACAGGATTCGCATAAAAACTCTTCCGACGACCAGTTGTGTTCTGTTGCAACCTGAGGCAGCAAAAGCCCTTGATATAAACCTTTTTTCACTATCAACCCATGTTTGCCTATTGCAATATGCTCAGGCAAATCTTTTGGCTGCTCTTTCAATACTTGTGGCACTGTAAGTACCGTAAGTTCTATGGTTATATCTGTTAACTCCTCTTCGGTCACAGCCGGAAACCGCGGGTCGTTTACGGCAGCAGAAATCGCAGCATCTATAATCGCTTCTTTAAGCTTGAATACCGGGTACGGATAGCCGATACAACCACGAAGAGTTCCGTATTTATTCAACGTGACGAAAACGCCCCGTTCTTCTTCGAAACTCTCAGGTAAACCATTTTTTGCTTTCATCTTCATACTATCACTTAGATATTGCTCTATTGCTTCTCTTGCAAGTTGTAAACCTTTTTTCCCTTCTTCTTCCGCCAAGTCTGACATGGCATACCCTCCATTGCCATTTAATGCGAGTAGTTACTTCAATTTTATAGTAAAATATGATAATTATACACTATTATAAATGATGGTTTTTCAAAGAGCAGGTCTAAATAATAATAGGCTACACGCTGCGTACTGAAGTAGCAGGATGGGATTAACAGTTCTACTTCAAAGCCAGATATACAAAAAGCTTAAGATATTAGCGTCTTAGAAATACATGATGACATCAAAGATAGGCATTCTGAGGATAGAAGGCACAAACTGTGAACTCGAGACTTTCTATGCTTTTACGAGGTTGGGTGCATTTGCTGAGATAGTGCATCTAAAGCAATTGATAGGCGCTGTGAGTGAACGCGAGAAGAGGAAATTAAAGGATTATGATTTGTTGGTGATACCGGGCGGTTTCTCGTCGGGTGATTATATACGGGCGGGAGCGATATTCGCTGCGAGGTTACAGGGTAGTTTAGGAGACGAAATAGCAGATTTTATAGCGAATGGTAATCCAATATTGGGGATATGCAATGGTTTTCAGGTATTGGTGGAAATGGGGCTACTCCCGGGATTTGGCGATGATAAGTCGAATGATAAAGAGATACAGCAGGCTGCACTGACAACGAACGATTCCGCACGTTTTGAATGCCGCCCGACACTTATAAAGCATGAAAGCCGTGGCAAGTGTATCTTCACGCGAGGAATAGAAAAGGGCAGTATCCTGAACATCCCGTCTGCACATGCAGAGGGTAACTTTTTCATTGCGGACGAGAAGAGGGCGAAATATATACAACTTCTTGATGATAACGACCAGATTGTCTTCCGTTATGTTGACCCAGAGGGCAATTACGCGCATTACCCCTGGAATCCCAATGGCGCTTCCTACAATATCACGGGGATATGTAATCCGGAAGGGACTATATTGGGCTTGATGCCACATCCGGAACGGGCGTTTTATGCGCACCTTGGCCACGAGTGGTTGAGGGCGGCGAAGACGCGGCGGCAAGAAGGCGGGGGCGGAGATGGTGGATTAGACGGAGATGGAAAACTGATATTTGAGTCTGTTTTAAATTATCTTCAGAGTAGGTGAGGATGAGTTTTTATGTGATACGCTTACTTATAGCAATAGTAAGTAAAGTCATAAGATAGAGAGGAGTGTGAAAAGGACTATTGAGGAAGAGACAGAAAGATAAGTGGAAAGCGAAAAGATGGTACACGGTGTTGGCCCCGAAGATGTTTGGGGATGTGACGGCGGCGAATACTGTGGCTGACGATCCAGCTAAGTTAATAGGCAGGCGGGTAGAGATGACCTTAGGAGATCTTACGGGCAAGATGATAAAGAATTCCAATTTGAAGTTACAGATGGAGATAAATGAGGTAGATCACAGTACAGCGCATACAAATTTTGTAGGGCATACGGTAGATGGTGGCTATCTCCGAAGTTTAGCGCGGAAGGGGATTTCAAAAGTGGATTCTAACATTAATGTTGTGACAAAAGATGGCGCGACAATTTGTGTAAAATCGTCTTGTTTTACGTTAAAGAAGGCAAGTGCCGCGCAGGTGAAGCAAATCCGGCGGATTGTGGAAGAGATAATTAAAGATAGAGCCGATAGCTTGGAATTAAGTAAATATGTACAGGAGATAATACTTGGTAAGTTATCGTCTGACATCTATAAAGTAGCGAAGAAGATATATCCGTTGAGACGGGTCGAGATAACCAAGACGAAATGGCTAGGAAGCACAACGCCAGTGCCAGAAATAGAGGCTGCAGAATAGTATGAAAATAAAGTTTCTCGGAGGTTGCGAAGAGATAGGGCGTTCTGCAATATTGATAGATGAGAAGATAGTCTTAGATTATGGGCTTAGGCCATCTGACCCTCCTGAGATCCCGGTGGGGAAAATATCGCCAAAATCAGTGATTGTGTCTCATGCCCATCTCGACCATTCAGGCATGGTTCCCAGTTTGATGTCGAGCAATGACAACTCAGCGCCAGATGTGTATCTAACATCAGTAACAGGCGATTTAACGCAGCTCATGAGTAGAGATACGATAAAGGTGGGTAGAGATCAAGGTTTTTGTTTCTTTGGCGTAGAAGACATCAAAAAAATGGTTGCGCAAACACGTTATGTGGACTATGGCGAGCGGATTGCTTTGAACAGCTCGGATTATGGTGCGGATTACGAGTTTGAATTGTTTAATGCCGGTCATATACCCGGTAGTGCTGCGGTGCATCTGAAAAAGGAGAGTGAGGATATAAGTTTACTTTACACGGGCGACCTAAAAATGGGCGATACACGATTAATGGAAAGCGCAGCACTTGAAGAATATCCTTCTTCTGACATTTTGCTTGTCGAGAGCACATACTATGGGCGGAATCATCAAGATCGGAAGGAGCAGGAGCGTGAGTTCATAGATTCCATAAAAGAGACGCTAAATTCTGGTGGTAGCGCTATCGTGCCCTGTTTCGCTGTAGGTAGGACTCAGGAGGTAGTAATGATCCTGCATTCGTATGGGCTCACACCGTATGTAGATGGAATGGGTTTGAGTGCTTTTCGTACGTTTAGGAATCATCCCCGTTTCTTAAGGGATGCGGATGAGCTAAATAACGCATTTAATGACTCTGTGTTTGTAAATGCGAAGAAACGCAAAAAAGTACTTGCGTAGCCTTCCGTGGTTGTAACCACCGCGGGAATGCTTAATGGCGGGCCCGTGCTATATTATCTAAAGAAGTTATATGACGATCCAAAGAGTAAAGTGCTGCTCACGGGGTACCAGATAGAGGGCACGAATGGACGGAGATTGGTAGAGGAAGGATGTGTGGAGACCAACGGCGAGGTGGTGAAAGTGCATACAGAAGTGGAGCAATATGATTTCTCTGCACATGCCGGGGATACCGAACTGAAGGAATTGGTATCGCGGTTTTGTAGTAACGGAACTGAGCTTATATTCCCTGTGCATGGCGAACATACAGCGGAATTCGCTGAGTGGGTGAAGGACAATTTCGAATGCGATGCAATATCACCAAAGATTGGGGAAGAGTTTAAAATAGAGTAGAAAAAGAAATATTATATCTTATGTGTATTAGTAAACTAGGGAAAATGTTGCGCCGGTAGTGTAGTGGTATCACAGGGGCTTGCCAACCGCGACCTTTCTTTCGTCAAAAGGATGTGCTGGTGACGAATGGAAGTGCGAAGAGCGCGGGCAAAAAGCCTCTAACTCGGGTTCGAGTCCCGGTCGGTGCATGTTATTGTATTTATGACGTAATTATGTTTTCTTTCTCTCTGTGTTCTTTTTAGGCATGGCGAAATAAAAAATAAAAAGGTAAAAAAGTAAATAATTCTCCTGCTATCTATTTGACTACGGTCTCCATGGTAGTATCCATTATCGAATCGAACTTTATCTTCTTATCCCAGCCCGCCTTCTCAAATATGTTCATGAACCCGACACCAATGATTTTCGGTGTCTTACCACCCGATATATTCTCAATCATACTGTTTACATCTTCGGGTGTGGATCCAAACTTTGGCATCGCTAGCCCACCAAGCACGACTATAGCATCAGCACCATTAGGGTCGCCTTTTTCATCCACAACACTATATCCTACGCCTTTTATCTCCTTTATCTTCCTCGCTTCACTGGCAACCGCTTTCGGTGCGTACAACATCTCAAAACCTCGGTCTCTCACCGTGTACGCGAGCAATTCAATGAACGGTGCACAGACAGCTACCGACCCTGCAAATACTACCTTAGACCCTTCGTTTACATCAGCCGCAAGTTCTCTAAAAGTACCCGTAAATCCTACTATACCACTCTTCTTTTCCATGTTTTTTTCTTCACCCCTATCGTATAGACTACCGACATGTATGGAGTAAGGTTATTAAACACATAAAAACATTTTGTTTTATTATTAAAAATAGGAAACGAGCGATGCCGAAGATAGTAGAAGTCTTTGATACCACATTAAGAGATGGAGAACAAACACCGGGGATTACATTCACGCGGGAGCAGAAAAGAGCGATAGCAATGCAGTTGGATCGGTTGGGCGTGGATATAATAGAAGCAGGATTCCCTATTAGCTCAACAAGGGACAGCGAAGCTGTGAAGCTTATTTGTGACCTGGGGCTATCCTCGAAGATATGTGGTCTGGCAAGGCTGTTAACAAAAGACATAGATGCTTGCATAGATTGCGGCGTTGATATGGTACATATATTTGCACCCACTTCGGTGATTCAGCGTGAGCATACGACAAAGATGAGCGAGGACGAGGTAAAAGAGCAAGCGTATAAGATGGCGCAGTACGTCAAAGCCAACGGCTGTTTATGTATGTTCTCGGCCATGGATGCGACACGGACTGGTTCAGATTATCTAATTGACCTGTATAAAACCGCGGAAGAAGGTGGAGCCGACATCCTGAATGTTCCCGATACCGTGGGTGTGACAGAGCCGTTTGCAATGTACGAGCTGGTGGATAAGATATATCAAGCGGTGAAGACGCCGATAAGCATACATTGCCACAACGATTTTGGGCTTGCAGTTGCGAACAGCCTTGCTGCGGTAAAAGCGGGTGCGACAGAGGTTCAAGTAGCGGTGAATGGTCTGGGCGAACGCGCAGGAAATGCCGATCTCGCAGAGACGGTGATGGCCTTGAACGCGATATACAGGCTGAAAACGAATATAAAAACCGAGTTATTATTCGAGACCGCAAAGCTCATTGAGCGTTTCTCGGGTATTCAAATACCAATAACACGGCCCGTTGTCGGTGAAAACGCATTCGCTCATGAGTCCGGAATACATGCACACGGTGTGATAGCAAAGAGCGATACTTTTGAGCCCGGGATAATGACGCCGGAGATGGTGGGGCATCAGAGACGAATTGTACTTGGGACGCATACGGGAAGACACTCGGTCGAGCAGAAATTATCGGAAATCGGTGTATCGCCAACTAACGAGCAACTGGAGGAGATACTTGAGCGGGTAAAGGAACTCGCGGCAAGCGGAAAAAAAGTCACTGATGACGACATGTTCACGATGACAGAAGTAGTAACAGGTGAAGTCGCGAGACATGAACGAGCGGTAACGCTAAAGGAGCTCTCGGTGATGACTGGTAACAATTTGATACCCACGGCATCGTTGAAAGCGGTGGTACGAGGAAAAGAATGTACGAGTGCGCAGATGGGGATTGGACCTGTGGATGCGGCGATACATGCGGTTCAAGAGATAATACGTGGCGAGATAGGTGGTGACGTGAAACTGAAGGATTTCAGGATAGAGGCGATAACTGGTGGGTCTGATGCACTTGCAGAGGTAATTGTGAGTGTTGAGAAAGGTGATAGGGCTGTAACGGCACGTGGCGTACGCGAAGACATCGTGATGGCTTCGGTAGAGGCGTTTATCAATGCGGTGAATCGGTTGATGCAAGAATGAATGCCACAAATCATCTGCGACTATCTTCTTTGTCGGTCATTGTTTAATTTATAAGCTAAAACCAGGGGGAGACTCAGCATACCAATAACTAGGTTTACGTTTAATTCTCCTGTCCGATTAAATGTAAGTAAAACCATACCACCCGCAAAAATCGAGGTTAAAGTGAGAGCAGAAATTGAATAAGAAACAAATTTTTCACGAAATGAGAAGTCATCAAAGTCTCTGATGCCTTGATTCTTACCCAATTCACAGCGGCGCTGAAAAATCCGTTTAATTGCGTCCATAGCAATTAGACTTAGCCATGTACAACCGACAAAAGTTAATAATATGAGCAGTGGTTCTAACTGATAGTGCGTAAAAAAAACTAGTGCGGAAATATATATCGGTATTATTAATCGTCTCAAATACTTCTCAAATGCACTCATTTCTTTTGAGACACCAAATTTTATTCTCAGTTGATACCAAAATTCTTCTTTAAACGCAGCTAAGAATTCTTTCTGTTTCATATCTTTAAATAGAACCACCTAATTATTTAAGTATCGAAATCAAACGTAACTTTAAGGGGCGTGTGAAAATAGATGGATAAGGACAATTTACTTTCTATTGCAGTTCTTGGTGTCGTAGTGATAGCGGTTATTTTAGCTGTCGGGCAGTTTGTTGGAGACGATTTGAAAAGCGTGATAAGTGTTAGCGGTACCGCTACTGTGTCAGTAATGCCAGATAAAGCGGACATTTTTGTGAAGATAGAGACGTTAGAAGCAACTGCTGCGGATGCACAACAAAAAAACGCAGTGATTACTAATAATGTTATAGCAGCCCTAAAAGAAGCAGGAGTTAAAGAAGACGATATTGAGACCAGCAGCTATCGGTTATATCCCAAACAAAAATGGGATAAAGATACAGAAACGTATGTGACCGTGGGTTATGAAGTCCGGCATATTTTAAAGGTGGAGACGTTAAAGGTAAAAGAGGTAGGTGATTTAGTGGATACCGCGGTTGGAGCAGGTGCTAATGGCGTGGATAGAGTTAGTTTTAGCTTGACAAAAGAGCTGCATAAAGAAGTAACTGGGCAAGCATTGGATAATGCGTCTTTAGATGCACAGAATAAGGCAGAATCGGTTAGTGAAAGTCTAGACGTGAAACTGGGTAAAATATGCAGGATAAGCGAGCCAAATGTCTTTTACGAGCCATATGATTATCAGCCCAGAGATGTAGCGATGGAGGAGATGGCGGGGGCGGCGAATGAGGCTACATCTATTTCGCCGGGAGAAGTAGAAGTAAAGGCGAATATAGCCGTAGAGTATGAGCTAAGGTAATTTTTGGCTCTTTATTTCATTGCGTTTGTGCTTGTATATCCAGTATAACTTCTAAGTATTTAGGACACAGATTCACACGGATTCACACGGATTTGATTTCTTCTGTGTTAATCTGCGTTAATCGGTGTCAACAATTATTTTTGAATTTTATGCTTTTTATGTACCGGCGACAACTCGACCAGAGCAGTACCCGGCACTTCGTGTACCACAACTAAACTATCATCGCAGCATAACAGACGTATGCCCTATTTGATACGCTTGTATTCGTTTATACTGTAACTACATCCAGAAAATCAACACTACCCGAAATCCGAGTCGAAAGTAGCTATATTCTTTATGCCATAGTGCTTACACGTGGCAGCAATTTGTATTTCTCTGCGACATCTCGGACGGATTTTACATTTTTCGTGTCATCAATCAGCGTCACAAGCGCGAATAACTTATGCAATCTATCCAAGAAGTCATTAGCAAATCCATAACCTTTCTTTTTTATGTAATTCTTCAAATCATATTTCCCTTTGATATTCAATCTCTCCTCAGCCAACAGCTTTACGCCCACTTAGAAAGCCTCTTCATAAACGGAACTACTTATAACGAGCGAATCCGTGGTTTCCACGAAATAGTTCTTTACAATATCTGTTTCGTCTGTCTCCAAAACCAGACTAAGAACGAAAGCGGTATCTAAAAAGACGACCATAATTCATGCCTCAAATCTTCTATTTTTTTTATTGATATTTTGTTCTGTACAAGTTGTGTCGATGATTTTCTAACAATCGGAACCAATTTCAAAAAATCCTCTTGATTTCTTAATGATCACACTTGATAAGAATTCATTATGGCAATAGACGTTAATTATGTGTTGGAGCGATTATTTACCCTGCAGATAGAATCTGGCGGATATTATGGAACCGATGTCACAAAACTGTCCAAAGAACTGGGTGTTACTCCTCGAGGGCTTAGAACGCAAATATCGGAGTGGAAAAGAAGCATAAAAGAATTTCGTACTCTGAGATATTTAGGAAAACGCCCTCCTTCTATGACCCTCAATGAATTCATCGAAATCGAAGCACGTATGCACTCAAACCCAATAGAAGTAAAGAGCCGAGTTCTTGAGGAAATCAGGGCTGATCGCCTTAGTAAGGGATTGCAAAGCCTGCCATCATCTACTTTCTATCGGGCGATGAAACAAACAGACCTGTATCAATTCTTATCTGCGGCAAAATACTCTTGGTTTAATGTGAGAGGAAGCGAGATTCCGAATGATTATTCTGTGGATGACGAAAGAAACACGCTTTCGACCTTATTTACATTCTCAAATCTGAAAGCACTGCGAAGGCACAATCGAATTTTCTAGTGATATAAGTAGAAACCTCTTTCCCCCATCAAAAAATCTTTTGAAAGAGAATTCTAGGAGAACCAAATAACACACTTCCTAGTCCAACCTAAGATACATAGCCCTGAACTATTCTTTTGTATATTTACGCTGGTTCTACCCACAAATTATAATTGTGCATCCTAAAAGCGA